>NZ_JBPAOE010000014.1:0-64001 GCF_054051265.1 Vibrio sp. C8 | reverse complement strand
CGCGTCGTGGGTTGGTCTCTATCGGATAAGCCTGATGATGAAGAATTAGCTTCTAAAGCCTTGGATATGGCTTGGGACCAACGAGGCAGGCCTAAGAACGTGATGTTCCATTCAGACCACAGCAGTCGTAAATTTCGTCAAAGACTGTGGCGATATCGCATAACTCAAAGTATGAGTCGTCGAGGTAACTGTTGGGATAATGCTCCAATGGAGAGGCTCTTTAGAAGCTTGAAGACCGAGTGGGTGACTAGCACCGGGTTATTTGACTCAAGCTCAAGCTAAAAAAGACATCAGCTATTACCTGATGAACTATTACAATCGGCAACGGCCTCATCAAGCAAATGATGGGCTGTCGCCAGTAAATGCCGAAAATCGGCTTAAATCTGTGTCCGGAATTTGTTGACCACTACATACCTACAAAGACATAAAAAGCTTTGGGGGCATAATGACAATACTTCCATTGGGTATGGGTACTTTTCGCTTAAAGGGCGAAATAGTAAAAAATTCGATAATGAAGGAGTTGGAAGTTGGATACCGTGCAAGCACTGCTTGAAGCAAATCGTTGGGGTTAACAAAAAATTGGCGTGCCAAATTTTAATAATTACCTATAAAAAAAGCATTTGTTGCGATAAGTAGAAAGAGCATTGCCACCAACCAAATTGAGCTTAGTCCAAATCTGAAAACCCAAGACTAGTAACATTTATACCGGAAAAGGATATACATATAACGTCGTATATGACTTTAGCCTATGGGGAAAACTGCTAAAAGCTCCACTGATTATTGATGTCTCAAGCGCAAATTGTACTGACATGGGCATTAACAAAGGGATATTCCGCGATTCCTTCGTTAACTAAACACGAAAATCTAATCAATAACCCACAGGCACAACAACTCCAAATATCAAATGAAGATATAACATTGATCGATGAACCTTAGCGAAACGGACGTCAGGTCAATCCTGATGGTTTAGCAACAAAATGGGACGACTAATATGAGTAATATATTGATTATCAACGGTAGTAAAAAATTTGCCCACTCAAATGGGGCGTTAAATAGAAGTTTAGTTGAACTGGCTCGAAGGTATTTAACTGAGCTCGGCCATAACGTGAAAGTTACTGAAGTTGATAATGGTTACGACATAGAAACTGAAATTGAGAAGTGGTTATGGTCAGATATCGTTATTTACCAAAATCCTGCTTGGTGGATGGGCGTACTATGGACTGTAAAAAAATACATTGATGACGTGTTCACCCTTGGTCATGGTCGCTTGTACCAAAGTGATGGGAGGACAAGAAGTGACAGTGAAAAAAATTACGGTACAGGAGGATTGATTCAAGGTAAAAATATATGCTTTCTGTAACATGGAATGCTCCAGAACAAGCATTTAATGATCCTTCCCAGTTTTTTGATGGAGTTGGTATAGACGGTGTTTACCTACCATTTCATAAGGCTCATCAGTTTTTGGGAATGACTCCCATCAAAACTTTTATGTGTAATGATGTTATCAAAAGCCCCGAAATAGAGAACGACTTTGAGAAATACAAGGCCCACTTGAAGCAGTTTTTCAATTAATTCACGAGCTATAATTTTTCAACAATATAAAGAATAAATAGGACAATAAAATGGCAGAAATAAACTATGCATGGACTTTTAATGCAGAGACTAAAGAGCCCGAAGATTTAGAACTACGTGAACTCGAATTGCCGAAATTATCAGGGGAGGATGTTTTGATAAAAAATCTTACCATCGCATTAAACCCTGTCGATTGGAAAGTGATCCACCCAGGTATGGTTAGGCAAGATGGTTATCAAGTCGCAGGTGTCGATGGGTGTGGGGTTGTGGTTGCCAAAGGGCCAAATGCCAACGTTAATATCGGTGACCACGTCGCTTATCATCAAACATGGATCTTATGCTCACTACTCTGTGATAGACGGCAGTGTCGTATTCAAAGTCAACCCCGAGTTGGACTAAACTATCGCTGCAGCATTGATGTACACTGGGCTTACTGCTTGGCAAGCTATTGAAAAACTTCCATTAATTAAAAATGAGCGATTTATTGTTAATGGTGTAGGGGGATTAGTTGGACGGTTAATCGTCGAGCTAGCGCTATCTCGTGGTTATGACGTCATAACTATTTCAAGCGCCTCACATCATGCTAGTCTCATACAGTCAGGAGTTAGTGCAGTGTTTGATTATAACGACGAGAACTGGAACGACGCTTTAGTTGAATATTTGGGAAATGAGCGCGCATTTATTGCAGTAGACACAGTAAACAAAGAAAGTGCTGAAGCCATGTATCCATTTTTGGATGTAAACTCGCACTTGATTGTGATTCAAGACCGAATAGCATCAAATCCATTCCCTAGTTTTGATAAAGCGATTTCTATTCATGAAGTAGCCTTAAATGCCTTCCACAAGTACCCTTCTAAGCGAGAATTAAAAAGCTTGCGTGTTGGGTTTGAATATTTGTGTGAAAATTGTTCTCACATTGTTTCAGACCGATTAGACAAGATTAACTTTCAGGACATCCCCAAAAGCTTGGCCAAGTTAAAAGTTGGTTATAGAGGAAAATTAGTCGCTCAAATTGAATGATTTACAACATTACACATTTCAACAATAGCTAAATAGAAAAAACCTTTTAAGTCTCCAAAAATACGGAGACTTAAAGTGGAAAATGGCTAACCACTTCCTTCCGACTTACCGCATCAAATTTATGCGCCCATAAGTCAACTCGGTGCCTAAATAACTGTTTACAGTTCTAGGAGAAACAGCGAGTTGATGTAGCTCAATAAGGTGACGAAGATGAGTGCTTTTTAGGAAACAAGGTTCAACATTATTGATACGAGTGTCATGTTGTTAATTGGTGGAAAAGTCGCTTGATATTTTGTATTTTTCAATGACCTCAACTTTCAAGCATTGAGCTGCTTAGTTGGAACTCGTGTTTATAAGTATTGTCGTTTTGCAAATATTATCGACAAACTCAATATTCATTGAGTTTCTTTACTAATTCGTATCGCTCTAACAGGGGGGGGGGCCCGCTAGTACGTCCCGTAGCCATTACCAACTCTTCTTAATTGATAAAAAGTTGGTCTTATAACATTTTCATCATGCTCTAAAAACGCACTTACTTGAGAAATAGTGTTTATTTACATATCGTTATATATATGCGAGCTTCTTGTTACACTTTTCAGTAATAATTTGACCGTCGTCGATAAGTCCATCCGTAACGTGTGCTTGGCCTTGTTCGGAAATGACAATAGTTTCAATGTATGGTTGTTGATTCAAGTATGCTAATGCGTCGTTAGCCGAAGACAGAAACCCCGCCGTACTCCAAATTTAACCATCGATAGACAGCTTGGAAATGATCGTGACGCTTACGATATCAGTAACGATTGGTTTGCCGATTTTTGCATCTAGTAAATGGTGGTATTGTCTGCCGTTATGTTCAATGAAACGCTCATTAACCCCAGAGGTTACAACGGATTTACCTTTAATAGGTACAATTCGGCAAACTTGACCTCTCGCGCCAAATGGATCTTGCCCCCCAACATCCCATGGCTTTTCGCTGCTACCTAGGACGCATCCTATAGTTAATACGTTCCCTCCTAAATTAATGTAACCAGACACTACCTTTTGACTCACTAAGTACTGTTTTATTTGGTCTGCAAAGTAGCCTTTAGCTATGGCGCCTAAATCAACCTGCATACCCACTTTGATTAAGAACACGGTTTGGTAGACATCATCAAAGACAATTTGTGAAGGGTTCACAAGGTGAAGCTTTGATGCAAGTTCAGCATCAGAGGGTAGTATTGCGTCTTTGAAACCTATGCGCCATGTTTTGATCAAGGGACCAATAGCGATGTTAAAAGGGTTATTGCTATCAAGACTCACTGTGGTAGCGATTTTAAGCAATTCATACAAATCAGTTTTAATATGCACAGGGCGAATCCCTGCATGGACATTGACGTTCATCAGCTCTGAGTGAGGCTGATTCACAGTAAAACGCTGTGCGAACTCTTGGAGTTGAAGATAACAATCCTTTAATAACTGTTCGCCATTGAGATGATGAACTGCAAGATCAATAAATGTCCCCATCATTTGAAAGCCCGTTTTATAGTAGCACATATGTGTCTCCAAATAGGAATAGAGCTCTTTTAAGAGACGGTAACGCAATACATAAGCTTCTAAAACCAACTAAAGCACAACTCATAGCAAAGATATCTCGCACGTTTAGAATCCGTTTTAAACAGTTTGCATGTATAGTGGTCAACTAAAATTGGCCATTTTTAACCACCTCAAAAAACGAGATGACCTGTTTAGTATAAGAGCAAAATTGCCCTGATTACACTCTAAAACCGGAAACTAATTGCTTCAGCTAATACCACTTAAATTGGACCAGATAAAATTGAAATCTGTAGAGAGCCACACAAAGCATGGTCACCAGATGGTCACAATTGTGACCATCTGTGCCCAATCAGGTATAGTTCAGTGAATATTGAATGCATAGATATGCAAAATTCAAATAAGAAGACTTGATGGAAGCTAGGTAAAACCTAGAAATAACAAATTCCGCTAAAAAGCGGAATTTGCATAAAATTTGGTGGGTCTAGGCGAACTCGAATCGCCGACCCCTACCATGTCAAGGTAGTACTCTAACCAACTGAGCTATAGACCCAAATTCTGTGTTCTATTGTTCTTAATGATTTAAGAATGGTGCGTCCGAGTGGACTCGAACCACCGACCCCCGCCATGTCAAGGCGATACTCTAACCAACTGAGCTACGGACGCACTGCTTTAGAACGAGAGCGATATTAGCGACTGTGTCTGAGGCATGCAAGTGCAATTTCTAGGTTTTTGAACTAATTGGCTTTTCTATAGACAGTTTGATGTTTTTTTATCCGAGTCGATAAAACCTTTGTTATCGCGAACTAATTAGCATCTTATTAATAAGACATCGGTAAACCACTTCTCTTTAATTTTGTGACACTGACCCAAAATACTGATTGATTGATTACTCTAAAAACGTAATATTGAATTTACCCAAAATAACCAACAACAACCGATATCAAAGTAGTGAATGGACATTCATATTTTCGATAACTCACACACATTAAGAGCTTCCGTCTTAACGGGAGTGAGTCTTTTCATGTCAGTTATTGCTCTTTGTTTTGCGGTTTTTCACTTCCATGTAACTGGTAAATATTTTCATTCAGTATTAGATCTTATTTTGGGAGGATACTCTTTCTATGCTTATCAATTAGCTAAGAAAAACAAGCATAAAAAGCATCACATTCAAATCTTCGCCTACTTATTTACCTTGGTAGCATCTGTCTCTATTTATACCCAGCCGATTGAGCATGGTACTTATGTATGGACAATGCTGTTCCCTATTTTCTTTTATTCCCTTTTGGGGATAAAACAAGGCCGCGCTTTCTGCTTTGCTGTACTTCTTATTCACCTGACAAGTATTTACCACAAGGTAGACTCGAACCAAGTTTTGCAAGCACTTCCGACTTTTACCAACCTTATTGCATGTTACGTGTGCATTTGGATCATTGCTCACATCTACGAATTCAACCGAAGAAACATAGAAAATTCACTTACTTATCTAGCATCTCGAGACTCATTAACCGGAGCTCACAACCGTTTATCCCTAACTTCGACGTTTAAGCACTTTGAAGCTCATAAAGACGATGAAACAACACTTTGCCTACTTTTTATTGATTTAGACTATTTCAAGAAAGTGAATGATCAATATGGCCATGATGCTGGTGACAAGGTATTGATGGAAACCACCCGCCTGCTTTGCCAAGTGGTCGGTGACGATAATCTTTATCGGATTGGCGGAGAGGAGTTCTGCGTTACTCTCTTTGACCATCCTATTGAGCTAGCAGAGCAAGTTGGGGAACGAGTACGCTCAATGATGAGCCAACACTTGTTCGCTTTTGGTGATAAAAGAATACACATCACACTCAGTGTGGGTATCTGTGAATATAGTGACGGAGATAAACTCAGTGATCTCTTGAAGCTCGCAGATCTTCAGCTCTATAAAGCAAAAGAAAACGGACGTAACCAAGTCCGTTTGAGTCGAGCCTCCAAAGATCTCACAGAAGACACCAGCACCTGTTAACCAACCACAAACTTAGTTTAGGCGCTCTATGTTTGGGTCTTCATCAACGTTGTCCTGCTCAAACACAACATTGTAGTTTTCTGTGTATGTGCAATGTGGCTGACGGCTGCAAGTAAAGAATCGACGCCCTTTAAAATCACCTTGGCTAGCGGTTTTTATCACCATAGGGCTACCACATCGTTTACAGAATCGTACTTCTTTATCTGATTCAATAAGGTCGATATGTGCTGCAAGCAAGCGTCTCAATTTACTTACCTGGTAACTCAACTTCACATTGGTGCCAATCAGTGGGATGTTGGCGGATTTGCATACGTGAATGAGCAACTTTTCACGTTCAACTTTACCTTTCTTCAGTTCTTTACCGTTATCAAGTTCAATGATCACTCTCGGTTCTAACGTGCGAGCATCGCAAACAACAAAGTCAAAATAACTTTTTGCAATTCGGTTGTAGGCGATAAACCACTGTTTTTTATTGTTTGTTTTTGTAGGGGTGATGATATTCGCCATATTCACTTTCGCTAACACCACACCATGCTCACCAACAGCCGTCTTTAAAGCGTTATAGAAAGCACTTTCTGCCATATTTAGGGGCGCCCCTTTTGACTTATAAGCAAAGTCCTTTGTTTCGTCACGACGAGTAACGGTTTTCTGAATGACATAAAAAAACAAAACCAAGATGGCAACAACAATAAAAATGTTGGTCATGATAAAAAGCAGACTCCTAAGCTAAAACGACGCTAACACGTTAATTCATAACCGAAGTTATGTAGAAAAACCAGTACTGATGGTTACTTTTGAGAGATGTTAATGCAGCAATGCCGAACCCAGCCGTTCATCGCCTAGCGTTTGTACTTTAAAAACGATGGCTACTGATACTTTTCGACGATGGACTGATAACGAGTGACGCCCTGAGAATCCACCGTATCTTTGATTTTGTCGAGATTCTTTTGTAGCTCTCTTATCAACGCTTTATCCACGCCTTTGTTGAAGGCGTAATAGATTTCACTTTGATCAAGCGTAAATACGCTCTCGAAACTGTCCACTCCATAACCCGCTTTTTCAATTAACCAACTTGCCGAGCGCTCATCATACACCAACAAATCTATTCGATTTTTATAAAGAAGCTCAATCAAACGGCTGATATGAGTAGTCTCCTGCATAGATTCTCTTGGAACCCCTAAAGAAAACAGCATTTGTTCGCCCACATCGTCCCTCATAACGCCTATTCGATACTTGGCCATGTCTAGTGGTGAGTTAATAACAATGTTGCTCCCTTTACGAGCCATTACTGTCACTTTGGCGGTAGCAATTGGCCCGACCCATTGAAATAGGTCTTCTCTATGGGATGTTTTGGTCGTGGAAAACAACCCACTATTTTTCTTAATCAGCGCGGAGCGATATGAACGAGACCAAGGCAACAATATGATATTGCTCTCAAGGACTTCTGCACCTGAGAGCGAGGTCATTTCATGAAGTAAGTCGACAGAAATGCCTTTAATAACTCCATTTTCCCGAAAATTAAAAGGCGGATAATCTTCGGTGTAATATACCAAAGACTCAAGAGGGTGAGCTTCGACTATCGCGGTATTCGCAGCAAGCACTAGACACAAAGACATCAAAAAGTTTCGAAACATTGGACTATCCCCCGAAGCAAATTTTGCCTATTGGTTTCTTATACTTTAGATGGTTATGACGATAATGCCGTGCATTTACGGATTATCGTACAAGCTTTTTATAGCTGCGCTCTGGTCTTCCGACCGTTCCGTATTTAAGATCTGCCAGCAATTCACCTGTACTAATCAAGTACTCAAGATATCTTCGAGCGGTAGTTCGGCTTGCGCCAATTTTCTCTCCGGCTTCATCTGCTGTTAAGCTGACTGCTGTTTGAAATAGAAAACGAATCTTATCCAACGTGACTGAATCAATGCCTTTAGGAAGCCGATAAAGTTTAGGTTCATCACTAAGATTCGCCGTCATCATTTTATCGACAAGATTCTGATCTAAATCGGCCATACGTCCTAGCTCTGCCTGCCTCAAACGGTATTTATTCAAAGCGGCTTCTAAACGTGGGAATATCACTGGCTTTAACAGATAATCAACCACGCCCCCTCTCATCGCTTGTTGCAGCGTTTCGACTTCTCTCGCCGCAGTGATCAAGATAACGTCGCAACTGTCGTTCTTCCCTCTCATACGCTGGATGAGATCTAATCCCGTACCATCCGGTAGGTAGACATCCAAAAGAACCAGATTAGGCTGAAGAACATCAAGTTGCATCTCTGCTTCCGATTGGCTAGTGGCGATTCCCACCACTTCAAAGCCTTCGATTTTATCTAAGTACTTATTATGAAGCTGAGCAATGGCTACATCGTCTTCTACGATCAAAACCCGAGTATTCATTGTTGTTCCTTTGGTAGATAAACCGTTGTACGTGTACCGAATGGGGTGTTCGCTACCATTTCCAAATGTCCTAAATAACGATCGGTAAGCTGCTTAACTAAATACAATCCAACCCCCCTATTATGCTTAGCTTTGCTTGAAACACCTTTCTGTAGCAATTGATCTTGGCTTAGCCCTTTTGGTAGGCCACAGCCTTGATCTTCCACTTCTAAAATCACTTCATGCCCATAATCACTAATCGACACTTGAATAGTACGACGCTCTGGCGAGATGTATGTACCTGTTCGGATAGATGAAAGACAGGCATCAAAAGCGTTATCAATCAAATTACCCAGAATGGTGACAATGTCTTCTGCCTTGATTTTCTCTGGCAAGTTTTCTAGCTTCGAACCTTGCTCAACAAACAGTTCAAGTCCAAGTTCGCGAGCCCTTTCGGTTTTGCCTAATAGCAATCCAGCGATCAATGGGTCTTTCACAGTCTCGCGAAGAAATTCTATCAAGTTTTGATATAGCGCCGTTTCCTGACCTATTAGCTGTTGCACCGCTTCAAGTTCACCCATCTGAACTAATCCACTTATCGTGTTAAGTTTATTTCGGTGTTCATGAGTTTGGGACCTGAGCATCTCTGCGTACTCTTTAGTTTGTGATAACTGCTCAGTAAGAACGTTAATTTCATCCCTCAAACGGAAGCTCGATACCGCTCCGACAACTTCGCCAGCAACGATGATTGCACTACGGTTGGCTATTAGCCTTTGGTTATTCAAAAACAGCTCAATATCTTTATCTGTTTCGCCGGTTTCCAGTACGGTATATAGGTCACTATCGGGCAGAGAATCGGTTAACAATCGATTAAGCGCTTTCTCTTTGTCTAAGCCTAAAATTTCGCAGGCACTTTTATTGATTGACCTTAAATACCCTTTTGAATCGATACTTAAAATACCTTCTTTTATGGTACTCATAGTCACATCAAGTTCGACGTAAAGACGACCGATTTCTTCTGGCTCAAAGCCCAGAATTGCTCTTTGAAATCGGCGAGAGGCATAACTAGAAACGACTACGTTCGCTGCAACGACAAGCAGTGCCATCCCAGTAAGATAGATAAGAAACGGTTCAATTCGATTTTGTAAACGTTCAATCAGATAGCCGACAGATACCACACCAATGATTTGGTCATTCGCATCGCGTATTGCAGACTTTCCTCGAACGGATTTGCCAAGAGATCCTTTGGCATAGGAAACGTATGACTCACCAGAAATCAACGCCCGATAATTGTCACCACCGACCATTGGTTTACCTATACGCTCATCCAACGGATGAACCAGTCGGATACCCTGCTTATCACCAATAGAGATAAACGCGGCTCCAATCAATTGGGTCAGATCTCGAAACTGCTCTTGTTGTTCAGCCGTAGCCTGACCACCCTGAAGCATATTAATAACGCTTGGTGATTGAGCTAAAAATGAAGCGACACCAAGTGCTTTCAGCCCGACTTCTTCCTCTTGGCTATGTTTCACATAGACAAAACCCGCTGCCACTAAAAGTAACAACTCTATAAGACCTGATAAGGTCATAATAATGAGCAGGCGTTTACGAAAGCTGATGCTGTTCCAAGTCATGTGTTACCTCCGGGCTGAAAGTAACACTTAATTAACATCAGTGCTAAATAGGTATCGAATAGTGTGAACAACTTATCGCAATAAAATGCCCTCAAAAATAACCTAAATTTTGCCCCTAAGAATTAGAATGATAACTACTTCTAAAGAGCTAGTAACAAAGTTTTATTACATCCCCTAAATTTGGCAGGAATCACAGAGTGCGGGGGTGCTTTACTTCGACAGAGTTAAAAATTGAGCTGTATAATTAACAAGCAATCAGGAGCATTCTAGCTAGCGAGTTTTTTTGTGAATCGTTTATCGAAAAATGAGTTTTTTAGGAAGTAAAACTCAACAATTTGATGGGGCTTATTTATGAAACGGGACGACTTAGGGATTTGTCTTTCCAAAGACATGTTATCGAGACAACTGTGTTCTACGTTCACCCACGTAAGAGCCTATGACCCAAGAGAAACCTGCGCAGATGACATGTTAGTGCTTCTCTCTTTTCCACAGATGTCAGGTAAGGAACTGCTGAGTACAATGCAAAGTAGCAAGAAATTGGTTTGGCGAGCCGATTACTTTTGCCCTGCGGATCATCATTTCTAATAAATACATTTTTTTGTCTCAGACAGTGATTTACTGATAAGCGACTATGCTTTCTAAAACCCGTTGACTTAACACACAAATAATTAGAGCATATGCTCTAATTATTTTTTATTGCTGAGCTGAACATGAAGACAAGAACTATCGCTCTTTTTGTATGCTCTCTGCTTGGTATTCAAACTGCTTATTCTGCGCCAATTTCGTTTCAACAAGCTTGGGAACTGCTGAAACAGAACAACAATTCCCTTGCCGCAGAACGTGCCAATGTAGAGCGTTACGAACATCTTAAAAACTCTAAAGGTAACCTCAACTTACCTTCCATAAGCGTGGGAGCGAATTTCACTCGCTTAGATAACGACGTGACGCTCTCCGGCCAACAAATCATGGAGAGCACAGGTCAAACCGTCCCTCTCCCTGCTGCGCTACTAAGTTCGATTGGTTCAATAACTTCAACGGTTACTGAAAGAGATATCTTCAGCTCTTCTATTCGCGCTGTCTGGCCTATTTTTACTGGTGGCAGAATTTCAGCAGCCCAAGATGCCGCGATTGGAAAGAAAGAAGAAGCGCAAAGCCAACTTGCGATGGAAACCCAAGCTCGATATGAAGACTTGGCAAAATACTATTACAGCGTGGTTTTGGCTCAGCAAGTTTTGGAAACACGCTCTACTGTTGAAGCTGGACTAACCAAACACAGAGATAACGCTCTAAAATTGGAGCAACAAGGGCAAATCGCCCACGTTGAGAGACTTCAGGCAGAAGCTTCGTTAGATAAAGCGGCGGTTGAACGTAAGAAAGCACAAAAAGACCTCGATATTGCTCAAAATGCCTTAACGGAGATTCTAGGGCAAACCACCCTCGTAGAACCCGATGGCGAGTTGTTTGTAAACCAAAGTATTCCTTCAATGAATGCTTTTGTCGAACAAACACTCAATACTTATCCGGGTCTGGATCTGCTCGACGCCAAAGAAAAGCAAGCCAGCAGCTTAATCAATGCAGAAAAAGGCAAATACTACCCAGAGGTTTACCTTTACGGTGACTACAGCCTCTATGAAGACGATTCATTGGCGAGTCAAATGAAGCCTGATTGGCTGGTTGGTATTGGTGTCAGCGTCCCTTTGATTGAAAACACAGGGCGTAGTGATCAGATCAAGGCTGCACATAGTGCAGTCTCACAAGTCAAATACTTGAAGGCACAAGCAAGGCAAGATCTGCAAGTATTAGTGAAAAAAACTTATCTCGAAGCAGAGCAAGCACTTGAAGAAGTGACAGGGCTAAACTCCAGCCTCAATCTTGCTCAAGAAAACCTTAAGCTGCGTCAGAAAGCATTCACCCAAGGCTTATCTACATCTCTTGATGTGGTAGATGCCGAACTGTATTTAGCGAGCGTTAAAACTCAGCAATACGTTGCCAGCTTTAATTACCTAATTTCACTTAATAAATTGCTCGCACTGACCAGTGAAATGGACACATTTGATAACTACAAAAAGTCAGCAATTCCTCTGACAAGCGCTGAAACTCAAACACTTGTGAATGAAAAGGATCCATCATGAAGGCTGTAAAAACGACACTAGTTGCTGTATCCACCCTAGCTTTGGTTTCATGGATCGGTTATGGCTTTTACAAAGCTTATCAGCCAAAGCCTATTCATTTGCAGGGTCAGATAGAATCTCAACAATACAGCATTTCCTCAAAAGTACCTGGGCGTATAGACCAAGTGTATGTTCGCAAAGGTGATATGGTCGAAGAAGGACAGCTGATCTTCACTATTCACAGCCCAGAAATTGAAGCCAAACTTGAACAGGCGATTGCTGGGAAAAAAGCCGCTGGAGCCTTGGCTCAGGAAGCGGAAAACGGTGCTCGTGAGCAACAGATTCAAGCCGCAAAAGATCAATGGTTAAAAGCCCGCGCCGCTTCTCAGTTAGCTGAGAAGACTTATCTGCGCGTCAATAACCTATATAAAGATGGTGTCGTTGCTGAACAGAAAAAAGATGAAGCTTTAACGCAATGGCAAGCAGCGAAGTACACCGAAAGCTCAGCGCTACAAATGTACAACATGGCTCAAGAAGGTGCTCGTGAAGAAACCAAACAGGCCGCGGCGGAAAAAGTTCGCATGGCTGAAGGTGCGGTTGCTGAAGTGGAAGCGTACGCCGCAGACACTGAAATTTCGAGCTGGTTTGACGGAGAAGTCGCACAAGTATTATTGCAAAGTGGCGAACTCGCCCCGCAAGGTTTCCCTGTTGTGACGGTCGTCGATACGCAAGATTCTTGGGCTGTTCTCAATGTTCGAGAAGACCTTCTCAGCCATTTTGCTAAGGATTCGCAGTTTAATGCTTTTGTTCCCGCGTTAGATAAAACGTTAGCGTTTAAAGTCACTCACATTGCAGTAATGGGTGACTTCGCAACGTGGCGCTCTACCGATGCAACACAAGGTTTCGACTTGCGCACTTTTGAAGTTGAAGCTCGTCCCGTTGAACCGGTTGAAGGTTTACGCATGGGCATGAGCGTGGTGGTTGAACTTTAAATGGATCACGCTGTGGCTTCACCTTCTTTAGCGACACAATGGCAGATATTAAGGAGAGATCGCTGGTTACTCTCCTGTCTGACATGGGTTCCGATCGTATTGGTTGTCATAATCTGGTGGATATTCTCCCAAGCCATTGTCCGCGACTTACCTATTGGCATCGTAGATCTATCCAATAGTCGTCTTTCACGTCAGCTTAGCCGCGAACTGGATGCAACGTCCACCCTTTCGGTGATTCGTAGTTACGCCAATGTGGCAGAAGCGACAGAGGCTCTAAAGAGCACTGACATTTATGCTTATGTGGTCATTCCGAACCAGTTCGATAAAGCCATTTATCGTGGAGAACAACCTCAGGTTACCACCTTCTATAACAGCCAAATGATTCTGGTTGGAAGGCTAATCAATTCTGCCGTCGTGCAAGCGCAATCCACATTTAATGCACAGGTTGAAGTGGTAAAAACGCTCGCCAAGGGCCAGCAAACCACAATGGGTGCCATGAGCCACGTGTTACCTATACGTACTCAAATCACACCGCTATTTAATAAAAATACAAACTACGCTCAGTTTTTGGTTTCGGCGGTTGTTCCCGCCATTTGGCAAATTGCGATAGTGGTGACCACCATTCTGATACTGGCCGCCAATCACCGAACTCACGGTTTAAGCATTTGGGCACAACCCAATACGTTCTCTCGCTTGATAGCAACACTTGCGCCCTATTCACTTGTCTTCGTCTTGCAAGGTGCTGGCTTTCTTAGCTGGTTTTATCACGGGCTGGATTGGCCTATGCACGGTTCGATGTCGACCATGGTCATTGCTCAGTGCTTTACGATTGTAGCCTGTATGATTATGGGCTCGTTCTTTTTCTTTATTACATTAGACCCAGCACGAGCGATGAGTTTCGCCGCTGCATATACCGCACCAAGCTTCGCTTTTATGGGAATAACATTCCCGACAACGGATATGGGTACTTTGGCTCAGATCTGGCGCAGCTTGCTACCTGTCAGTCATTATATTGATGTGCAGGTAAGCCAAGTCAGCTATGGGCTCGATGCTTATTCTGCTCTAGCCTCTTTGTGGCCTATGCTTGGCTACCTTCTACCACTTGGGTTGACCCTCCTGTTAATTAAAAAGCATCTGCGAACTGAAGAAGAAGTGAGGATTACCGATGAGTTGGTTTAACTTGCTAAAAGCAGAAATAAAAGCACTGTTTACCAACCCTGTGGTGGTATTGACCGTGTTTGGTGGAGTATTTTTCTATTCGTTTCTTTACCCGCTTCCCTACAGCCAGCAAACGCCAAGAGAACAAACACTTACCGTTGTAAATTTAGATAAGAGTCAAGCCAGCTATCAGCTTGAACGAATGGTCGATGCAACGCCACAGGTCAAAGTCGTACAGCGCAATGCAACTATTGAAGAAGCAAAGCAGGCATTTTTAGATAAGCAAGTCAGCGGAATTCTGGTCATTCCTGAGCATTTCTACAAAGATTTAATGCTAGGCAAAAGCACCACGCTCGCTTATGCGGGTGATGCTTCTTACTTTTTGGTTTACGGCACATTGGTTGAAGGTCTGGCTCAAGCAGGCGGAACGTTAGCGGCGAAAACCAAAGTCGCTCGTCTTGTCGTAGACGGAGAACCACTTTCACTTGCCGCTAAACACTACTCGCCGACCGGGCAAAATCTGAAACCCACATTTAATGCACGTATGGGATATGTAGACTACGTAGTGCCAGCGGTATTTGTTCTTATTCTGCAGCAAACGATGCTGATTGCATCAGGCATGATGGTTGGCACACAGAAACACGGTATTGGTTATTGGAGCCACATATCCAGTTTCAAACTAATAGCTTTAAGAAGTGTTGTGCTTATACCGATTTACTACCTGCTGAGTATGTATTATTTCGGCGCAAGTTTTAGCCTACATGGTGTCAACACACTGGCACACGCATCCGATCTGCTGACGCTGTTGCTGCCATTTTTGCTGTCTTCGTGTTTTATCGGTATCTGGCTTGGTTCTATTACGCCAAGACGGGAGCTGGTAACTTTGGTGGTTTTGCTTAGCTCAATGCCATTAATTTTTTCAGCAGGTTTTATATGGCCTGTCGAGGCGATTCCACAACCAATAGTATGGGCATCGAAGCTGTTTCCAAGCACTCCTGCAATACAAGGTTTCTTAGCTCTCAATCAGATGAGTGCTGAATGGCGTCAAATAGCATCTCAATGGACCTTGCTGTGGGGACAAGCAGTTGCTTGGTTCTTACTGGCTTGGTGGCAACTTAACAAAGCTCAACGCCACGCATCTGCACCAAAATAAAAGTATAAGAGACGACTGGCAGTTTATTCTTGCCAGTCTTTTCGCATCCGCTCGATGACTTCATCCTCGACACCGTGGATATTGCCGTATCGCTCTCGGCACACAATGATATTGAGCTTAGCTTTATGCTTTCTGGCTAACTTTTTATACACGGACATCTCCCACTGCTTAACAAAGGTGTTTGATACCACTACACTTTTACCCTGTTGAAGCCAGTAGTCCGTTTGTTGTTGACACCATTGATGGGCATCCCCAATTTCTTCAGCACGGTATTGATACTCCCCCTGCTCGTTTACAAAGTACATATCCG
The DNA here is from genome assembly GCF_054051265.1 of Vibrio sp. C8. Taxonomy (NCBI): domain Bacteria; kingdom Pseudomonadati; phylum Pseudomonadota; class Gammaproteobacteria; order Vibrionales; family Vibrionaceae; genus Vibrio; species Vibrio sp. C8. Next base: position 48,134 of record NZ_JBPAOE010000014.1, on the reverse strand, counting down.
CTTCTAAATGAACGGCTGGTAATGTTTTTGCCAGCGTTGATTTACCTGAACCAGGTAAACCTCGGATAAGAGTGAGAGTCAGCATGTTGAACCCGTCAATAAGATATAAAATTATGAAATAACCGCGTTGGGCGTGAATATTAACTTAATTTAAGGTTGTCTGCATTTTGCTATCGACATCTGTAAATAGTTAGGCTATAAGTCTAGATGTTTAGACGTCCAAAATGTTAGCTAAGGGAGAAAGCTGTGCCAATTAGGATCCCCGATCAACTACCTGCAAGTGATGTATTACGTAAAGAGAACATCTTCGTAATGCCAGAATCTCGTGCGTCAACGCAGGAAATACGCCCACTTAAAATTTTGATCTTGAATCTGATGCCGAAAAAGATTGAGACCGAGACTCAATTTTTACGTCTACTCTCCAATTCACCTCTGCAATTGGATATAGAACTGTTACGCATTGATGATCGCCCAAGTAAAAACACACCAGAAGAACACCTTAATGCTTTCTATCGTCAGTTTGACAAAATTAAGGATCGTAACTTTGATGGTCTGATCATCACCGGAGCCCCTCTGGGCTTAGTTCAGTTTGAAGATGTTGCGTACTGGGATCATTTGCAAACCATAATGAGTTGGGCAAAAAGCCATGTTACTTCAACACTTTATGTGTGCTGGGCTGCACAAGCTGGCTTGAAGCTGCTGTATAACTTGCCAAAAAGAACACGTAAGGAAAAACTCTCAGGAGTTTACCATCACGATATTCATCAGCCATTCCACCCAATTTTACGTGGTTTTGATGATACCTTTTTGGCCCCACATTCACGTTATGCCGATTTCGAAGCCGACTTTTTAGATGAGCATACTGACTTAGATATTCTCGCAACTTCTGACGTTGCGGGCGTGTACTTAGCATCAACGAAAGACAAACGTAACGTGTTCGTTACAGGTCACCCTGAATACGATGCCAATACACTGCACAATGAGTATATTCGCGATCTGGGTGAAGGCATGGAACCAATGATTCCAGTGAACTACTACCCAAATGACAATCCGGATAATCAGCCAAGAGCAAGCTGGCGAAGTCATGGGCACCTACTGTTCGCGAATTGGCTTAACTATTGTGTTTACCAACAAACACCGTTTGATCTGGAACACTTTAGCGAAGACAAGTTCACAAAAGACGACTAGTCGAAGAGCAAAGCTGTATTTCAGCACCCACTCCTAAGCCTGCTACCACTAGCGGGCTTTTTTATTCACTCCATTGAATATGCAGAACCAGTCGCATAACTTTTCACCACAACTTCGATAATCCATTGATTTCATTATCATACCTGCAACATTTAAGGAGTAAGTCAATGAAATCAATACTCAATATTTTGCTATCATCTCTCCTCTGGGGCTGTATGATGGTTGAACAACAAGACAGTCTCCAGCTTCACAGCGACCCGATTGAAAAAGCGGAATCGAGAATAACATTAGGCCTAGGCTATTTAGAAAACGGCAACATGCCTAAAGCACGAGAGAACCTTGAAAAGGCGCTAGAACATGCTCCGGAATACTATCGAGCTATGCTTGCCATTGCTCATTACTACGATGTCGTTGGCGAAAAAGATAAAGCGCTTGAAGCTTACGAAGATGCGCTGAGCGAGCATGACGACAACGGCCAAGTACTCAACAATTATGGCGCTTTCCTGTGCAAAATTGGCGATTACCGACAAGCTGATTACTATTTTAATCAAGCCGTAAAACAACCTAACTATTACTTAGTGGCGGAAAGCTATGAAAATGCGGGGTTGTGTGCAACGAAATATGGCAATTTGAGTAAAGCAAAAACGTACTTTAGTCGTGCCATAGACCACGACCCACAACGTTTTCGTTCAATCTTACAATTGTCAAAGCTAGAAATAGATTCAGGAGAGTTTTCTCAGGCGCGAGTGAGGCTTATGCAGTTTCATCAGAACCATGGTTATCAAAAAGCGTCACTGCACTTGTTGGCAAATTTAGAACGGCGAGCAGGAAACATAAGATTGGAACAAAAATATTTATCGTTACTTAACCAACTGTAAGCTAAACGTCATTTAGAGTTATTAGGGCGGCCACTATTGCCGCCTTTTCTATCGCGATAATGCACTCTACGCAAACGTCGTACTTTTGTCGCCCTCTGTATCTTCTGGTATTCGCGATAAACGATACGGATAAATAAAACCAGTCCAACAAGCAACAATAGTGAAAACACACTCAAGAATGGTTTACATAACCAATCGGGTTGGCAAGGTTGAAAGAACACAAAGTCCATACTTACCTCCTTCTCTTCTATAGAGTTGTTCCACTACCGTTATATTAGCAACTAGCTTTAAACCACAGCTTGCGCTGCTCAACATTTTGAAAAGTCCATGCAATAAAACGACTTATCTTTTGTCCTTGCTGCATCTCTACTACTTTTATCGACTCAGCGCCAACTTTCTGAAGCTGTTTTTTCATCCAACGAACATTATCACTTTTTGAAATCAAGGTTGTGAACCACAAAACCTGCTGACTAAACTGCTGGCTTTCAAAAGCCATGTTCTTAATAAATGCCGCTTCACCGCCGGGACACCAAAGCTCAGCTTTCTGTCCACCAAAGTTGAGAGTCGGTTTTTCATCTTGCTTAGAAAGCGGTGACTGACTTATTAAACCTTTTTTCTTTTTGTTCGCTTGAAGGTTTTTAAGCTTTCGCTGCGTCCCTTGTTCTGCTTCGGCAAGAGATGCATGAAACGGTGGATTACAAGTCGTCACATCGTATTTTTCATTTGGCTGAATAATGCCGGCAAATATCGATTTGCTATCACTCTGTAAACGACACTCTATTCGGCCTTTCAGATTGTGGTTGTGCAGAGCAATGTTATTAGCTTGCTTCACCGACACAGGGTCAACATCACTACCTACATAGATCCAACCGTATTCCGTAACACCAATGATCGGATAAATGCAATTCGCACCTACTCCTATATCAAGTGCACGAACGCCATTCTGTTTTAGCGACGAATTCTCTGATTGCAGTAAATCAGCAACTCGGTGGATGTAGTCTGCACGTCCAGGAATCGGCGGGCACAAGTAGCCCTGTGGAATATCCCAGAACGTCACACCATAATGCAATGCAAGTAACGCTTTGTTCAATAGCTTAACGGCTATCGGGTCAGAGAAGGAAATACTCCAATCTCCTTTTGGATTTTTAATCAGGTGGGGCTTTAATTCCGGTAACACTTTGCACAACGCCATAAAGTCATAATTGCCTTTGTGGCGATTTCTACTGTGTAACCCCTCTTTGCCCTTCGTCACTGGATTTGATTTAACTGTTGGTTTTACCGTTCCGCTAGCTTTCGGTTGTACTAGTGGTTTGGACTTTGAAGCCTTAGACGCAGAATACGGTTTCTTACTGCTCACCTTTTTTTCGTTAGCAGCTTTCTCTTTCACTGTATTTTTACTGCGTGTTTCTCCGTGAGTTTTCCCAGCATAAGTTCGACTGTTCATCCGTTACCTCGGCTTAATTCTAAGACCATCATGTAAATGCGCGCATCCAGTTCATACTGGTGATAATTCGGTTCCATATGACAGCAAAGTTGATAGAAGGATTTGTTGTGATCTTTTTCTCGCAGATGCGCAAGCTCGTGAACAACCAACATTCTTAATAAAGGCTCAGGCGCGTTTTTAAACATACTGGCAATACGTATTTCATTTTTAGATTTGATCTTATTGCCATGGACTTTTGATACGTAAGTGTGAAGCCCTAGAGCATTATTGATTAGGTGTATTTTACTGTCGTAAACCACCTTGCTCAGCGGCGCAGTTTTCTTCATATACTGATTCTTAATCGCCATCGTATATTCAAACAGAGCTTTCTCACTTTGAATTGAATGACGTTCAGGGTAACGCTGCTCGAACCAAGGAATGAGCTTATCGTTATCAACCAACTTTTGGACTGACTCGACAATGTGAGCAGGATAGCCTTGAATGTATCTGAGTACTGAATTCATACGTATTTTTGAAAGCCTTAAAATGAAGCCGCACAGTGTAGCGGAAAGTCGATAATGATTCACGTATTAGGCTTTGGCAAATGCAGAGGTAGGTTTGTATCAAGTCTGAATGAATGAAACTGGAACATGGAAAATCTAGACACCAGATGATTTTCCATGTTTTTAAAAAGGTATGAGCTAGGTCTAACTGAGCAACGCAACCACAGTATGGCGACGCACATTCGCTTGTGCATTTAATGCTTCAAACGCTGAAGAAAAATCTTCCGAAGCTCTATTAAAATGTGTGAGCTTTTGTGAAATCTGCTGACTGGTAGGCACATTCAGTTGACTCTTCATTGTCTGCATTTGTGTATCGATATCGACTTGATATTGGTTAGCTTGTTCTAAGCTAGCGTGTGTTTGCTGAAGATGTTTATTAACTTTAATGATGCTCTGCTTAATACCGTCACGCGAGCTTAAATCGAAACGAAGCTCAGCAACGCCATCTGGTTCTGATTTTATATTGAGCATGTTAGCCTGACCAGCCGGAAAACGATGGCCTTGGCCTGTAACTGCGACTTTATGGTCCATTTGTTTGTAAGCTCGCTCACTCGCTTCAAATAGTACGGTACCGTCTTCACTAATGCTGGCTCTCATCCCCAACGGTATTAGACTTCTATCCAACATTTTAACGGTTCTAACTCCATCTTGTGCTGAATCAAACTGGATCATTACCGAGCTACCATGAGGGAAATCCAAACGTATTTGTTCAGCTTTTCCTTGTAGGCGATTCACATTGAGACCAGGGATTGAAAATCGGCGGACATCTGTTCCATTGAGTTTTAAGTTCAACTCATTATCAATAACACGATGACCATCGAAACGAGACTGTTGTAACACGGTATCAATTTGAAATTTTGAACGCGTTAAGTTCTCTTTAATATTTGCAACGTTATCTACGCCCTGATTCATTGCCTGAGTTAATTGACGCTTAATGCTACCTAACTCTTTCCCGACTAGCTGCAAGGACTTAGCCGCTATTTGTACAGCTGTCGCTTGTTGTTGTCCCTGAGTAAGCAATATTCCCGACACAGAATAAGTCGAGGTATTACCTCTGTCCGGATAAGTAACGGGGTTCGACGCAATAAGTTTTACATCACCAGCATTTAGTGACGGTGTAACTACCGTTCTTTCTTGCCCAGTTAGTCGAATACCATGCGCACGAACTTCACTTGTGCTTAAAGCCATCTAAATACTACCTAAATACGGTCAAATAGTGATAAGCCGTCTATTTTGACATAGCTGGCTTGTGTAGCCTGTAAAGCAGCCATAAAACTGTTCAAACGCACAGAGGCTTCACTGTAATCTAAAGCAGACAACTCATCGTTCACTTTTTCGACAAAGAGTTTATTGTCGGTATGCGAACTGTTCATTAAATCCAAATTATTGTGGCGTCCTCCCATTTCTGTGATTGCTGAAAGAACGTTATTTGCGGTTATATCAAGATCATTAATTGTGTTGCTGACTTCCGTTTGGAAGTTCGCAGTAGGAGCCTGAAACTCGGCGATTAATCCGTCTATGGATTTTAAAATATTATTGCCACCGCCCAGATCCAAAACATCTAACGCTGTAATATTTGTTTCCATCGTAACGCCTTTTGCGACAGTCACGACTCGTTTATCACTGTTACCCAAAAAATTATAATTCCCATCTAAAGACGGCGTATCCGTTGCCGTTCCCGAGAATAAATGAACCCCTTCTTCATCCTGAGCGTTAAATGCCGAAGTAATCGAATCTCGCAGATTGTTTAACTCGGTAATAATCCCAGCACGGTCGTCTGTTGTCATCGTACCATTCGCTCCCCAAAGAATTCGGTCACGTATGTTCTGCAAGCTATCCGTCACGGAATCTAAATACACTTCCTGGCTGGAAAGTATCGTTTTTACATTGGCAATATTGATTTGATATTGGCTAATAGCGCTGTCTTCACGCTCGAGATTCAATAGCTTGATTGAAGCCATAGGATCGTCGGACAGCTTAGTCATCCTTTCACCTGTCGACATTTGCTGCATGACCTTTCCTAACCCTGCATTGTTTGTCTGCAAACTTTGCAGCATCATCTGGCTAAACTGTGTGTCACTGATTCTCATGATGTCCCTCTAAAATAACTGCAGCACTGAATCAAACAGTTGGTTGGCGGTACTGATAACTTTCATATTGGCATTGTGCGCATTAGCAAAGTTCATTAGGTTTGCAGCTTCTTCGTCACTGTTAACTGCACTAATATTATCTCTGGCGGTAATTGCCTGACTATTCATACTGCTTTTAGCCTGATAGTCCGATTCGGCCTGTCGTGCTTTTATTGCGACATTACCCACCATTCCTGTAAATGCATCATTCAGTGAGACATTCCCAAAGCCATTAATCGAAAATGTCTGGTTACTTATCTCTATTATGGAAATCAAGTTGTCGCTGTTCCCTGGATTTCCATCACCAGATAAACCCAGTTCATTCGGAGTAATGTCCGTAATAGTTAGACTTGCAGCAGCGTTCGCTGCGTCATAACTAAATAACGCTTTTCCCGCGATTCCGTTAAGATCTAAGCCCATTGCCAGTTCCGTGTTGAACGCATCAGCCATGGAAACAGCCATCTCATCAAGCGCCGTCATGTACGGTTTGAGAATGTTAGTTTGGTAGTTTGATATTGCGCCAAGGTTACTGCCGACATCACCGGGTATTGAAAAGCTTTGTTTATCAAAATCGACTTGTAACGTTGCTAGATAAGCATCATTTACATCAGGTATTGCTTTAAGGACTCCAGCCTCACTGCCCATGACCAGAGGTTGACCAGACGTCAGTGTTACTTGAATGCTGCCGTTAGCCTGATCAGTGGTTTTTACTTCCACCAATTTTGATAGCTCTCCAACCAACGTATCACGTGTGTCTAGTAGTTGCGCTGCATTTGCGCCAACGCCTTTACTCTCAACTATCTGCTTATTTATATCAGCAATATTGCTCATAAGACTATTCGCTTCTGCAACAGCAGCAGTGCGCTGATCGCTTAAGTTTTTATGTTGGGAATAAAGGGACTCATTCAGAGTGTTAAAACGGCGGGATAGCGCTTCAGCTTCATTAATAATTTGCTGACGTAATGGCATAGATTCCGGTTTCGAAGTCGCATCATGAAGTGCAGCAAATATGTTATCCAAACCCGCTGACAAACTAAATCCTTCAGAATCTAATGTGTTTTCTAGGTAGCTTAAACTCTCTGTATACCGTGATGCATAAGATTCTGCACTGCTGGTCGTCCACGTCTGCTTAACAATAAACTGATCTGTTACTCGGCGAATACTCGTCACCTCTACGCCCGTCCCTGCACTAAGTCTGTCATACTGAGAACCGCCAACGGTTGCCATTAGCGCTTGTTGGCGACTATAACCAGGAGTATTTACGTTCGCGACGTTCTGAGCTGTAACATCTAGTGCTACGCGGTTTGCATTGAGTCCGCTTAATGCGATATTAACCAGGTTCATATTCGTTAACGCTCCAATTTACGAATCAAAGACTGACTAAATGCATTAGTCGCTGTTAATTCATTTCTTTCTTGGAAGTTAGATGCGACCGTTTGTGAAGAATGATTAACTGGTGTGATGACATTTTTTGCCAATTTTGGCTCATCGTGTCCTACACGTTGAGAAGCTAAAGAAAAGTCCACAATGTTTGAAGCTGAGCTCTCATTCGAACCCAATTGTTCAACTAACATATCTGCAATTCCCGAGCTCTGTTTTTTCGCCATTTCAATAGCCATCTGGCCATCATACATATCGCGAAAAACACCCTGTTGCTTGCTAGAAAACGGGCTGTCTTCATCAGCCATAACATCACTACTGCTACGCATTTGACGTAATACTAATTGCAGGAACATTGCCTCAAATTGTTTAGCGACAGTTTCTAATGCGCCTTTTTCGTCGGAAGCATGTTTAATGTTCGTCAGTGTTGTGTTGTCGTGATAAAGAACTGAACCCATCTGTGTTCTATCGTTAGAAAGATCTATTTTCATTGTGCTTTCCCTAAATAACGACTAACTCGGCGTTTAATGCCCCTGCCTCATGTAAGGCTTGCAATATCGACATCAGATCAGTGGGTGTCGCGCCAAGGCTGTTTACCGCACTAACGATGGTGTTTAGTTCGGTGCCCACAGGCCAGATCATCATATTCGCTCTCATTTCATCGATATTAATATCCGACTGCTGGACAACTTCCGTTTGCCCTGAATCTGCAAACGCATTTGGCTGACTCACCAGTTGAGATTCGTTAATACTGACCGTTAAGTTGCCGTGACTGACAGCAGCCTCTCCCACTTTCACATTCTTACCTATTACGACGGTTCCAGTGCGAGAGTTAAAGACGATTCGTGCAGGTTTACGACCTTCGGTAACACTGAGCTCTTCTAACATAGACATCATAGTCACTCGTTGTTGGGTATCCTTAGGGGCACGCATTTCGACCTTGCCCTTATTGATTGCCGTCGCGACCTTAGGTCCAAACGTATTGTTAATTTCACGAACAATATTTTTTGCGGTCGTAAAGCTAGGCTCACGTAGATTTAGTGTAATTTTGTCTTGTTCATTAAAGTCTGTGGGTATTTCTCGTTCGAGTGTTGCACCGTTTGGCACTCTGCCGGTGGTTGCTGTATTGATTGTAATTTTTGAACCACTTCGACCTTCGGCAGACACACCACCAACCACAACATTACCTTGCGCTACGGCATACACTTCGCCGTCAACACCGCGCAATGGTGTCATTAATAACGTCCCGCCTCTGAGGCTTTTGGCATCGCCGATCGATGCAACAACAATATCCAGTTTCTGACCCGGCCCAGCCATTGGATTGACTGTCGCCGTCACACTCACTGAAGCCACATTACGCAACTTGGGGTTTGTAGATTCATCGAGTTGTACACCAAACTGGCGCAACATGTTTGTAATAGACTGAGCGGTAAACTTCACTTGGTTACGGTCACCATTACCATCTAAGCCAACAACCATTCCGTAACCAACTAATTGGTTTTCACGTATTCCCTGAACATCTACTAAGTCCATTAATGCAATTTGAGTTTCAGCTCGCGCGGTAGGGAACGAACCCAAAAACAGTACCAGCAATACTGTTGTGAAAAATATATTGTGTTGTTTCATTAAAACGGCATCCATGGACTATTAAAGAACTGCGTCAACCAACCGGACGCGTTACTGTCAGCCAGTGCGCCACGGCCTGAATAGGTAATTCTTGCATCACCAATGCGTTGAGAAGAGACTTGATTACTGCGTGTAATATCTTCGACACGGACGATTCCGGTCAGACGAATAAACTCATCCCCCTGATTCAATCGAAGCCATTTTTCTCCGCGAATTCTTAATACTCCATTAGGAAGAACCTCACCGACGGTAACCGTTATTGCTCCTTCAAGTTTGTTACCTTGAGAGCTAGAAGCTGTGCCATCAAAATTTCGCTCACCATCTACAGACGCACTAAATTGATCGTATGTGCTGTTCCCTATTGTGGGAACAGCAAGTCCAACACTCGACGTTTTTCCATATTTAGTATCTGCACTTTTGCTGGATTCTGTTTCTTCCGACAAAAGTACGGTCAAAACATCGCCGACACGATATGCACGGCGGTCTTGAAAGAGTGTCATTGAGTAATTGTGACGATAAAGACTGCCTGAATGAGGTGTAGGTAAAGAGTAATCCAAAGCCGGTGGCCCATATTTTTCATCATCGGGTGACGGCGGAATAAACTCATCCCGCCCAGCGCAACCCGATAATATTAAAACGCCCAATAACCCGACCGTGTTTAGCTTTGTCATTACTCTATGTTTCATTAACTATGCTTCCTTACACAGACTGTGACACATACTTCAGCATGTCATCAGCCGCAGATACGACTTTGGCATTCATCTCGTACGCTCGTTGTGTGGTGATCATATCTACCATTTCTTCTACAACCTGAACGTTAGAACCTTCAAGCACACCTTGTTTAATGCTGCCTACACCATCTTCACCAGCAACAAGTTCCTCAGCCTGACCACTAGCATCCGTTTCACGGAAGAGGTTTCCACCTAATGCTTCTAAGCCTGCTGGGTTAATGAATCTTGCCAGCGTGATTTGCCCTAACGTCTGTGGTGTAGAATCCGTTGCGCTTGTTGTAGTGACTGTGCCGTCAACACCAATCGACAAAGATGTCGCATCATCTGGGATCTGTATTTGTGGTTGCAAAGGCAATCCCTGACTGTTCACCATCAAACCTTCAGAGTTCACATGAAACTGTCCATTTCTGCTGTACATGATTTGGCCGTCAGAATTTTCGATCTGGAAAAAACCCTGCCCCATGACAGCGAGGTCCATTTCCTGACCGGTGTTCTGAGTATTACCCTGAGTGAAGACTTTTTGCGTACCCACTACGCGAACACCGCTACCTAACTGAACACCCGTTGGAAGCTGGTTTACCTGATCAACCTGAGCGCCGGGCTGACGTTGAATGCTGTAAAACAAGTCTTCAAAAACAACACGGTCACGTTTGAAACCAACCGTGTTCACGTTCGCGAGATTGTTTGAAATAGCGGTCATCTTAGTATCTTGAGCCGCCATGCCAGTTTTACTGACCCATAGTGCTGAATGCATTAAAGATTCTCCTTACAACGCCGACATTTATCGCGCGCTTACTAATTTATTTCCGGCTTGAGCCAATGTTTCTGCGGTTTTCATCATGCGCACTTGCATTTCAAAATTACGAGTTAAAGACATAACGCTCAGTAACTCGTCAATTGCGGAAACATTACTTCCTTCAATATGTTCAGGATTAAGTTGTATCGTTGCATCTGCCGCTAACACTGTGCCATCAGTGGTATGCAATAAACTGTCACTTTCCTTTTGCAGTTGGCCATCCGCCGGGTTCACCAGTTTGAGAGTCCCAACGTTGATTTCAGCACCGCCTCCAGGTGGTGTGACAGAAATAATTCCACGCTCACTAACTTCCACTTTTTCATATTCAGGCAGGACAATTGGCGCGCCACCATCATCTAATACTGCAAACCCGTTAATGCTCAGGGCACCATTGGTATCGACAGCCATATTGCCTGCGCGTGTATAAGCTTCGCCGCCATCTGGAGATTCAACGGTTAAATAACCATCTCCCATGATGGCTACATCAAGTGACCGCCCAGTTCTAACGATGTCGCCACTGTCAAAACGCGTAGAAGCAGAGTTGGTTACAACCATGGTTCGTCCGTCATACCCTGAACCTTTTAGCGGCACACTGCTGACGCGTTCCATATCCGCGCGAAAACCCGAAGTATCTGCGTTTGATAAGTTATTTGAACGAACGTGCTGAGCTTTAAGTACCCGGCTGGCTCCAGAAGTCGCGGTGTATAGCAAACTATCCATTTATGATCCTGTTGAACTTCATTAACTAGATTGCGTTGAATAACGCCTGAGTAAGCTTATCTTCTGTTGATATGGTCTTTGCGTTTGCCTGATAGTTACGCTGAGCCGTCATCAGACTGACCAACTCTCCAGTCAAATCGACATTTGAGCCTTCCAGAGCACCTGCAGATAAATCACCTAAAGTACCCGTACCCGGTACGCCAATAATCGGAGCACCTGAACTGAAACTTTGCGTCCAAGCAGTACCACTCACTTTTGCTAAGCCTTGCGGGTTAGCAAAGTTGGCTAACACAACTTGTCCCTGTAATTGAGATTCACCATTTGTGTATGTGGCATACACCATGCCGTTGTCTTCAATACGTACACCACTGAGTTCACCTGAGGTATAGCCGTTAGGGTTATTAGTACTGACACTGAACTCCGCACCAAACTGCGTACTACCCGTCATACTGATGTCAATACTCATCGCGTTAGCACCTGCGGCAGGGAAAGCTACGTTATAAGTGCCAGTAGGTGATAACAGTGTTCCGTCAGTATTAAAAGTCACTGCTTGTGTTGATACTGGTGTAGCGCTGCCATCCACTTGGACGTTCACTTCCCAAGTATTATCTGCAGTTTTGGTGAAGTACTGTGTAACCGTATGGCTGTTGCCGAGAGAATCATAAACTTTGGAGGTGTATGAAGAGTTAAATGAGTTAGGATCAGCAACATCAAATGGATATACCGCTTGATCAATTACGCCTGCACTAGCGTTGAAATTGGAAACAAATTCAAGTGAATCTGTCGCCTTCGCCGCCAATGAGGAAGTGCGAATTTTTATATCACCAACAGACCCGCTCATAAGTGTGTTATTGGCATCTACGCTGTAGCCCTGTAGCGCAGCACCCGTATTGCTAACAACATTGTTGTTCTTATCGGTTCCGAAGACACCAGAACGCGTATATTGAATCTGACCCGCAGAATCTTGTGTCACAAAGAAACCACCGCCGTTAATCGCCAAATCCATTGCTCGGCCAGTGTTTGTCACAGACCCATTTGTATCAAAATCCTGTGATGTGGCTGCAACCTCTACGCCACCTGGCTGTAAGCCATTATAAACGGCTGCAAATTCAGTCCTTGCACCCTTAAATCCATACGTTGACGCATTGGCAATGTTATGGCTGATTGTGTTTAGTTCAGTATTGGTTGCATCCAAGCCACTAAGAGCAATATTAAAACTCATAAATAACCTCAGTTTCCTTATAAGGCGTTAAGCGCCAAATTGAGTAATTTGATAAAAAGGTACGCTACCTACACCGGCGACATTGACCATTGCAGAGCCGCCTGAAGCGGGGATCCGAATTTGTTCCACTTCACCAGCCAGCAACACATTCGGTGTTGGTAGGCCATCTTGCACTTGCACGGTAACGTTATATTTACCGGCGGTTAGTCCTAATGCTTCAGGGTCTATTGAAAATTCAACTTCACCAGCAGGATGAGCACCCAATGGCACTTTCACTGTTTCTCCATACTGGTCTGTAACGATTAAGTTAACTTGGCTAGAAGCGTAATTGAGCTCGACTTTTCCTTTCTGTGGATTTTCATCAAGCTCAAACTCATTACCGGAAATGTATACGGTCTGCCCTACTAACCCTGCGGTCGATAGCACCTGCATGTTATCCAGCAAGACAGTGTTGTTCTGCAGTACGCTGGACATGTTTTCCATACTTTGAACTTGAGAGAATTGGGCTAACTGACCAACATATTCCGTACCATCCATTGGGTTTAGCGGATCCTGATTTTGAATCTGAGCAACCATCAAACTGATAAACTCATTTTCAAGTGACGTAGCGCTGTTTGCATCCAGAGAGTTACTACTCACGCTTGTATTTGTCATTGTTGCACTACCTGTAGTGTCACCAGAAAGTGCTGTATAGCTTGCAATTGTCATTAGCCACCCTGCCCTAGTTTCAACAGCCCTTGCTGCATACTTTTTACGTTGGTGAGTACTTCAACATTGGTTTCAAAACTGCGTGTTGCTGACATCATGTCAGCCATTTCTGCCACAACATCGATGTCTGGGTAATAGACATAACCGTCTATGTCAGCCAATGGACTATTAGGCTCAAAACGTTTTTCTGCTTGCCCCTGCGCTTGAACGACATCAACAATGCGAACTTCTGCACTCGGGTAATCATTGTGGCTGGCGGTGAGTTGAGTCTTGTTATAGACAGTCGCAAAGACTGGCTTCAAAGCTTTATAGGCATCATTCGGGTTTGCAGATACGGCGTCCGCATTCGCCAAGTTACTGGCAACTGTATTCAAGCGAACAGTCTGTGCATTCATTGCCGAACCCGCTATCGAATAAATATCAGTAAATGACATGATTAGCGTCCTTCAATTGCTTTAGCTAAGCCCTGAAATTTCATATTGAGAAACGTCAGGCTTGTTTGAAAATCCATGTTGTTCTGAGCAAACTTGCCTTGTTCCACACCCAGTTCGACGGTATTACCATTTTTACTATTCTGATAAGGAATCGAATATTGGCTCTCAACACGAAGAGAGGGGATCAAAGGATCAACGCCCAACTTACTGACAGAATCCATGACGGTGGTAAAACTCAAGTCCTTTGCCAAATATCCCGGAGTGTCAACATTCGCTAGGTTACCCGCGAGAACTTTGGTACGCTGAACGCGAAAGTTAAGCGCATCGGGATGTACGCCTAACGCGGTTTCAAATGAAATAGCCATGCTATTGTCCTTGCTGATTGCCTTACACTTCAGATACATATAACAAGATGCATGCCACATAAATTATTAATTAAATTCAATGACTTATATTAAAGCAAGGAAGATCAACTTCCGCCCATCGGAAGCAAATTACAGGAAGGAGGAAGTGTATATTTCCTCTATTTTTAATAAGTTTCTAATCTTAATAAGCTTGCTCATCGTGAGTGGCGCCACCCAAGCAAACAACATGACAGAACAGGCGTTACAGCAGGTCATAGAAAACCATCTTGATAAAGAATTGGCGTTATTAGCGAAACAAAGAGAGTGGCAGAATTTTCAACCTCAATGGCAGGTGTGGATTCCTGGCTCAGTTAAACATCTCAAAGTTTGTGAAACCCCTCTGGTTATTTCTGGTCAAGACAACCAATTGCTTCCGGTTGGCAATTTAAAACGGTCTGTTGATTGTTATGACGATAACTCTAGTTGGAGCATAAACGTCACCATAAAAGCTTCGTTATCACTCCCCGTTGTTGTGGTGAGTACGCCTTTGTCCCGAGATCAAAAAATTGATGCTTCAATGCTAAAAATGGAAATGCGAACTCTGACGCATCAAGATGATTTCTTTACCAAACTATCCGATGCGATTGGCAAACAAGCGACGCGTCGTATGCGTGTCGGACAAATTTTAGAACCAACTCTTGTGGCTGTTCCTCCAATCGTTACCAAAGGTAACGAAGTTATCATCATCGCATCTAAAAATGGGGTTAATGCATCGACACAAGGTGTCGCATTAGAAGATGGTGGACTAGGAGAGCAAATAGAAGTGCAAAATAGTTCCTCTCATACCGTAATTCACGCTGTAGTCACTGGATTAAACCAAGTTCAAACTCAATTCTAAATTTAAAAAATTTCCGTTTTTTATTTAATGAATTAAAAACCGTTGTCGCCTACTAATAGTAACAACGAAATTTAAGCCAAGAGTCAAAGCATGAAAATCGATAAAGTTTCGGGCGCTCATGTCCAGCAGCCAACGCTGCAACAAGCTAAAAAGCCAATTGAATCAAGTCAACAGACCAAAACAAGTGAACCTGAAATGAACGCCAATACGGTTGCCTTGGAAAAAGCACAAATGGCAATGGCTGCACTTTCAGATGTGGATATCGAAAAAGTAGCACAAGTCCGTGAAGCACTCGCGAATGGCAAACTTGAACTGGATAGCAAAGCTTTGTCTCAGGCTATGATGCAGTTTCACACAGGACACGAGTAATAAGGAGTCCTCATGTCAAGCAACCGTGGGCAACACATTCAGGCTTTTATGGCAACGATTAGTGAAGATCTAAAACTTTATGGTCTGCTTCATACGCTCATCATAGAGCAAAGATTATTGTATCTTGAGTTTAAAGGAGATGAACTGGCGAAAAACCTTAAACAGCAAGTTCCTTTACTCAATCGATTAAATAAAAACGCATCACAACGAACTCAGTGTCTAAGAAGTTTAGGCTTACCCAATAACTCTCAATCCGTGGTTCGTATTTTAAATGCATTACCAGAAAGCGTAAGAGGTCGATTCGCCACTCAGTGGAAATCGCTTAATTCTGTGATAGAACAATGTCGCAAGCTCAATCAAGAAAACGGTCAAAGTTCTGCAGCTTTCCATGAGCTTTTAACCGAACTTACTCAGACGTCTGTTACATACGAAGAGCGACTAACCGAAGCATTATGATAAGCAAGCTTAGGTTATCGTTAAATAAAAGGCGTCTGATAGCGACTGGATTAGTCCTGTTATTCAGTAGTAGCGTGTGTATGGCACAAACCTTTACCAAAGAAGTGGAGAATCAACAGCTTCTTTTGCTGCCATTTAAAAACCAGATACGTTCACACATACAGGCTCATCAACCTATTACCGAGCTCATTCTAGGCCAGTTGGAGCATTATTCGTTACCTAAACAATTGGTCTTATTACCCATGCTTGAATCTTCATACAACGCACAGGCGATATCACATGCAGGTGCGCGTGGATTATGGCAATTAATGCCCGCGACTGCGCAACGTTTCGGCCTCACCACTACCCCGAATGATCAACGGCTAAATATTTCTGCCAGTACTGGCGCAGCACTACGTTATCTGAAGTTTCTTTACAAAAAGTTTGACGGGAACTTAACGCTGACACTAGCCGCATACAATGCCGGAGAAGGACGTGTAGAGAGAGCAATAAAGCAAGCTGGCAGTAACGAGTTCCAAAAATTACGTTTGCCACAAGAAACCATCCAGTATGTTCACCGTTTTTATGCGCTCGCCAATCTGGTTACTGTTTCTTCGATAAACCAAAGCTCATTTCAACCACTTATGTTGTTTAGCTCTAATAATCAGCTAAATGCTCAGCCTATTATTAACCTGCAACCTCTGCCACCTCTCATTCAGTTGTAATGAGAGTAATCTGATTAAATGATCAATGATGATTTGTACACATTCTCGTTGAACGGTGAGCAATCAGTACTTGGCAATCAAAATGAAGTTAACATTACAGAGTTTTGTAACGAAGGCGTGAGTTTATAATATCTTCTATGTGTTTTTGCTCTTTGCGCGCTTTCTCATAACTTTGCTTTTTCTTCCAGCGATCTAACACTTGTTCTAATCCTTTCACTCGCGCATGTTTATACTCTAAAACTTCCTGTACAGAATTACATTCCGCTTCCATCACCGCTTGCTCTTCTTCATGGTGACGTAGCATTTTGTGCAGCATGATATCTACACGATTTAAGTTCATTAATATTGCGCTGTTAAGTGTCAAAGCACCAAAGGTTGACTGACCTGTAGCCGATTTTAAGTGGCTTAAGAGTTCCAGCTGATGTGTTAAATGCTGATGCTGTTGACGCATTGAATCCAGTCGCTGACCAATACGGTCACGCTTTTGTTCTTCTACTTGTTGCAATTTGCCAACTGCCCGAATTTTATTTTTCATAACCGCTTACCTAAACAACCTCAAAATTTATAGAATCAGCGCCCCTGAAACAGAGTCGCTAATTGTGTCAAACTTTCCTCATAACTCACCGACTCGTGAGCTGACTGCTGCAGATAAGCGCTTAAACTCGGGTACATAGCAACAGCACGATCTAAGTCGGGATCTTGTCCGGGTTGATATCCACCAAGAGGCAATAGTTCTTTAACTTGCAGATAATTCGAATATAGCTGACGGAATTGATTTGCTACGGTTTGGTGCGCCTCTTGGGTACAGGATGACATACACCGACTGATTGACGCATTGACATCAATTGCCGGGTAATGGCCTTGTTCCGCCAATTGGCGAGAAAGTACCACATGCCCATCGAGAATAGCTCTAGCAGAGTCGACCACAGGATCTTGCTGGTCATCTCCTTCTGCCAAGACGGTATAAATAGCTGTTAAACTGCCTTCCTGATTTTCGCTGTTACCAGCGCGCTCTAGCAATTGGGGCAGTACGCTAAAAACAGAAGGTGGATATCCTCGAGACGCCGGCGGTTCACCTAAAGAGAGTGATATTTCCCTTTGTGCCATAGCGTATCGCGTTAACGAATCCATCATCAGAAGTACATCTTTGCCTTTATCCCTAAAATATTCAGCAGCACGGTGACAAAGTAATGTTGCACGTAATCTCATGAGTGGCGATTCATCAGCAGGAGCCGCGATAATAATCGCTTTTTGACGGGCTTCTTCGGTAAGATTTCGCTCAATAAACTCACGAACCTCCCTTCCCCTCTCACCAATAAGGCCAACGACAATAACATCAGCCTGAGTGTTTTGAGAGATCATGCCTAATAAAACACTTTTACCAACGCCACTGCCAGCCATCAAACCAATACGTTGTCCTTTACCGACGGTTAGAAGTCCGTTAATTGTTTTCACGCCAACATCTAATGGCGTATCAACAGGCCTACGTTTTAACGGGTTGATCGGATTTGCCTCTAAAGAGATTCGTTCACCACCACGTAACTCAGGTCCACCATCAAGCGCTTCACCCAAGCCATTTACGACACGTCCAAGCCATTGATTGCTCATTTGAACAGTGCTGTCCCCTTCCAAAGGGACAACTTTCGCTCCTGCGAACAATCCACCAAGGCGTCTTATGGGCATTAAATAAGCCACGTTATGATCAAAACCCACAACCTGAGCCTCAATCATGCTTCCTTCAGCGGTCTCAACCATACAACGTTGCTCCAATTTAAAACGGCAACCGACCGCTTGGAGCATTAATCCATTAACTTTGACCAATCTTCCAGTAACTCGTGCCACAGGTATGGCATCTAGAGAAGCAATTGCATCATTAAGACGTTCTGATAAAAAACTATGAGTTCGAACATTATTGCTCATATTGGTTCTCAGATTCAGACGATTCTTCAAGTAAGTGCTGTTTCACGTTGTCCATGCATGACTCTAACCTCGAGTCGCAACTGACGTCTGCTTCGGCGTCATCAGTCACCAAATGACAACCTCCAACGGGTAAGTCTTTATTGGCAATCAGTTTCCAATCGTCTGGTAGTTCAGTACTCACCTGCTTGATGCGCTCCAAATCTTGAGGATTTAAATGTATAACGACACTTTGAGGTTTACCTGGCATCGCTTGTAGCGTTTCATCAACCAATGACAGAATTTGTTGCGGCATCAACGTTAGTTCTGCACGAATAACTTGCTGTGCGACTTTTTGTACCAGTTCGCAAATAATGTGGCGCTGTTGCTGCTCCTGCTCAACCTGCCACTGCGATAATGATTTCAATATCTCATTAACTGGCTTTGCTGCTTCAGCAAACAGTTTTTTTCCTGACTGCTCACCGTTAAGAAATCCTTTCTGAAAGCCCTCTTTCTGACCTTCAACTGCACCCTGCTGTTTTCCCTGTTCAATTCCTTGACGTAAGCCTTCGTCAAAGCCTTGCTGCAGACCCTGCTGAAAGCCTACTTCTAGCTGTTGTTGTACATCTGCTTTCAAACCCTGAGTTTCTTTCTCAGAAACGAATTCATCATTTCCCTGTATTGGCTGTGCCAGCGGTGGAAAACGATGAACTCGATAGCTATCGGAAGGAAGGCGCATGATCTTTTTTTTATTCATGACTTACTCCACCGTCGGTTCCTGATAGAGCTGCAGATCAATCTCATTCATTTCATTGAGTTCACGAACAGTCTGCATAATTTCCTGACGAGCACTTTCTACACGACTGCGAGGAATCGCTCCACGCACTTGCATCTCATCTTCGAGTGTCTTAATCATACGTTGAGGCATGGAACGCTTAATCGCTTGCTGCAACGTAATTTCAGCGCCTTTAAGTGCGGCCGCCCAAAGTTCCATCGGTATTTGTTGAACCAGACGATCCATGGTGTCTTCGCTTTGACGCCCCAATACCATGAAATCAAACATATTTTGTTCAATTTCATTAACCACATCTTCGTCATGTAAACGAAGCATCTCCATCAATGACGCTCTATCACCATCAAAACGGTTAATGATGTCAGCGACTTGCTTAACGCCTGACAAAGGTGCACTTTGCGTCACTGAGATTTGCTCAATACAACGCTCAATCAGTTCGTTCAAATCACCAGCCACCTGATGGTCGATATCTTGTATTCGTGCAATTCGGAACAATAATTCATCGTGGTAATCCTGAGGTAAACTTTTTAAAACCGCAGAAGAACTCTCTGGTGGCAAATAGGCAAGGAATATGGCTTGCATTTGTGGGTGTTCGTTTGCAATAAAACGGGCAAGTATCTCGGAATCTACCCATTGCAGACGCTGCATATTGTTGCGAATCTCATCACCATAAAGATCATTTAATAATCCCTTGGCTAAATCGTTACCC
Source organism: Vibrio sp. C8 (assembly GCF_054051265.1). Taxonomy (NCBI): domain Bacteria; kingdom Pseudomonadati; phylum Pseudomonadota; class Gammaproteobacteria; order Vibrionales; family Vibrionaceae; genus Vibrio; species Vibrio sp. C8. Next base: position 28,167 of record NZ_JBPAOE010000014.1, on the reverse strand, counting down.
AACGCTTTACGAAGAGTATTAGACAAGTAATCTTTCGATGCACCACGTATACCACTGTGCTGGCGAAAATCTTCGAAAAACTTCTGTATAACATTTTTCGCTTTTTCGCTTTTAATACCACTCAACTTCGCCATAGCGCGAGTGACACGTTGTGTTTCGTCTCGAGAGAAATGACGTAGCACTTTGGCTGCGGCGTCTTCACCCATCCCCAACAGCACTAACGCTGTTTGCTCTACGTATTCAAGCTCTTGGTTCTGCATTGACTGTGCTGTGCTCATTCACATTTACCCACTGTTTCAATATCTCGGCGACACGCTGCGGCTCTTCATTCGCGATAAGCTGCAGATGCTTCAATTGGATTTCTAATGGAGAACCTGGAGGTGGTAATAGTTCACTACTCACATCTAATCCATTGGATGTACTAATGCCTTTTTCTGCTAATCGTCGATTGAGATTTTCTTCATATTCACGATCAGACTTAGTTTGTACATCTTCGTAAGACGGTTCATCTAGCAATGAAGGTACTTCAAGTTCCAGATTACGTCGGTCTGCTCCAGTTAGGTGCATAACCAATGGTCGTAGAACAAACATAATCATGGCCAAACCTAACATTCCACCTATAACGTAACGTAGCGGTTGTTGAATGGTTGGATCCTGCCACCAAGGTATTTCTGGCGGAGCTTCGATCTCTATTGGTGTAAAGTTAAAGCTACTTAAACTGAAGCTATCACCGCGCTCAGCATTGATGCCGACCGCTTCCATAATCATTTCAGAAAGCTCTGATTTCTCTTGATTAGTCCAAGCACTCCCATCTGGAGCTACCACAGAATTCAACAATACAGATACATTGAGTTTCTTAATCTGTCCCTGTTGAAACTGTGTCCTTCTTACACTTGAACCCACAGCATACTGACGTTTAATTTCTGCGCGTGCATTTGTGTTTTGACTGTCCTGAGTGGGTTGCTCACCCGTAACCGGAGGTTGGTTACTTAACGACCCTGGCACACCAAGAGCGATCTGATCAATCGAATTATCCTGCACTGTATGTTCGTTACTGACGACTGGATTGTTATCTAGGATTTCTTGGGTTTCCTCAACTCGGCTAAAATCCATATCCGCAGCAACCTGAACACGAAAGTTGCTTGAACCCAATATAGGCGTCAACATGTCTGCTGCGCGTTTGATAATCTGTTGTTCGACGTTTCTCTGATATTCAAGATATTTAGCATTTACTTTGCCAGATTCAGTAGAACCGACGTCAGCACTTAGTAAGCGACCATATTGATCAATAACAGATACCGATTCTGGTTTCATGCCAATGACGCTGCCAACAACCAGATTCACAATGGCTTCAACCTGCTCTGGTTTTAAATCTGACCCAGGTTTTAACTCAACCATAACAGAGGCTGATGGTGCTTCACCTTGTTGACGCACAAACAATGTTTGGCGAGGAATCGCTAAATGAACACGAGCATTAGAAACGGCATTTAATGCAATAATTGTCCTAACCAATTCACCTTCTAATCCGTGACGATATCGAGCCGTTTCCATAAACTGGCTCGTTCCTAATGAACTGTCCTCTTTAAGTGAATCAAGTCCAGTAGGAAGTTTAGCTTTAATACCTTTGGCAGCTAATAGCATACGCGCTCGTGCTACTTCGTCTTCAGAGACCAAAACTTGTCCGTTTTGGTCCTGCAAACGGTAATCGATACCTTCAGCTTCCAGTACCGATACAACTTCGCCTACATCGAACTGCTCGTTGTGCCCGTATAAAGGGCGAAAGCCTTGTGATGAACTCCACAACGCAACAACAATTAAAGCCGCAACAATGGCAGCCAACACCGCAGACAATACTAAATTTCGCTGACTACTTGACCATAGCTGTTTTAGCTTATTACCAAAGTCGTCCATTCCTTTCGCTGAAGAGGCTCTTGGCTGATTAGAACTGAGGCTAAGCGCACCAGCCGTTTGAGTTTGAAGTTCAGACATGTTTTACACCGGCATTTTCATAATATCTTCAAATGAACCAACCACTTTATTGCGTACCTGCAATAATGCATTGAATGACAGACTCGCTTTCTGGCTCGCAATCATTGCGCCCACCAGATCATCACTTTCTCCGGTTTCTACCGCCGTCATCTTGCTACTTGCAAGCGACTGATGACCATTAACTTTGTTAAGTACATCCGTCATTGCAGTTGAAAACGACATAGGTTCATTTACGGTATGAATATCAACAGGGTTAGCAGTCACGACAAACTCTGGAGAGGCTTGTATTCGCATTGCATCCATTTTCGTGAGCATCATTTGCTCGGCTGACATTACATTCCCAAAAGGTAAATCTGCCATTTCTATTCTCCTTTTTATGCCGCTGAGCCAAGTATTGACTGAAGATCAATACCTTGATCTCTCATTGCCGCCAACTTGTATCGTAATGCTCGGGTTGAAACCCCTAACGCGCTAGCTGTCTTGGTTCGGTTGCCACCGAACTGACGTAACTTTTCTAATATGTATTGGTACTCAGCCTGCTTTTTTGCTTCAACATGACCAAACGTTTGATCTGAAGTAGAACTATGGTTTATTGAACTGACTTCAACGGGAAGCATGAGATCCTGCGCAGTAATATAGTCTCCGTGACGCATGACTAACGCACGTTGAATTACATTTTCAAGTTCACGTATGTTGCCTGGCCAGTCGTATTGACTGAGCGCTATTTTGGCGTCCTGAGAAAGAAAGCAAGAACTTGCTTCCTGATATTTTTTGATAAAGAACTGACTAATTGGAAGTATGTCCTCTTTACGTTCACGTAGCGGAGGCCAATGTAAAGGTAATACGTCTAAGCGGTAGTATAAGTCCTCGCGAAACTGCCCCTTTTGTACTGCTTCTCGAAGATCTTTATTGGTTGCAGCTATCACACGGATATCAAGTTTAATAGCCTTGTGACTGCCCACTCTTTCTACTTCACGCTCCTGAAGTACGCGTAGAAGTTTAGCCTGAACAGCTGGGGACATTTCTCCAATTTCGTCCAGTAGTATGGTTCCTCCGTTAGCCTCTTCGAATTTACCACTCTGCGACGCTAGCGCACCTGTGAACGCGCCTTTTACGTGACCAAATAGAACCGCTTCTAGCATTGATTCGGGTATTGCAGCACAGTTAACGCCAACAAACGCACCGTTTGATCTTGATGACTGCTCATGAACATAGCGAGCGAGAACTTCTTTACCTGTACCAGATTCACCAGTAATCAATACACTCGCGTTTGTACAAGCAGCTCTGTGAGCTAGCTGCAGAACCTGTTTACTACGCCAAGATTCTGCAACAATGTTAGCCATTGGTTTTTTGAGAGCTTCAACTCTATGAATTAGGTTTAGAAGCTGATTTGATTCAAACGGACGTAGCAAATAGTCTGTCGCGCCAGCCTTCATGGTTTCGGCAGCCAAAATACCTTGATCTTGTTCTACAATCGCGATGGCAACCCCAGAGCGACTTTGCTTCTGATGACATGCAACCCAGTCGTGTACTGAAATATCACATAAATTGGAGCTAACGATTGTAATTGAAGCTGGGCTCTGTAGTAGAGCGTTTCGGCCTGTGCGTTCATGACGTACTTTATAACCAGCGTCAGTCAACACTTCTATAACAGATTGAGCCAAAAGCTCATTCGGCTCGACTAATAAAATATCTAACGTAGACATTACTGACCTTCACTGGTTACTTGGTGTTGAGTGAGTGTTTTAACAACAGTCTCGTTATTTCTAACGATGCGAATCATTACGCGGCGGTTTTTGGAACGCCCCTTTTCTGTGTCGTTAGTCATCATCGGATACCGGGAACCATGTGCTCGTATCTGCATGTTTTCTTTACCTATACCTAATTTATCCAAATACTGTGCCACTTCTTCTGCACGTTCTTTTGAAATTTGAATGTTACCCAATCTTGATCCGACACTGTCTGTGTAGCCGTCGATCAATACCTTGGTAACCAAAGCGTCCCAGTGGATGTATTCTGCCAACGTACTTAGCTGCGCACGCTGGCTTTGACTCAGTGTTTTTTGGCCACTTCGATAATAAATAAATGTATCTTTCGCATCGGAATACGTCATTGAAGGCAGACGATTCTTACATTCAATAAACTCAGCAATAGGAGATTGAGCCCGAATGGTTGGAACAATAATATCGAATCGCTTTGAACGAGAGCCGTCATGAAGTGAAAGCTGCAACCACTTTCCTTGTTCAGCGGACTTTAGTGTTTCGCTTATATGGTCTAGAAATAAAAAGTGAGACGCTGCCCTCTTATATCCCTGACTCATTTCAGTGACTTTCTGCAGTTCTGACCAAGGCGGCTCCAACAATGAAAGTTCCGCTGTTTTCCAAACATTCAATGTATTCGCCAATTCATATTCAAATGTGACCTGATTATTTGTCTCAGAGCGGAAATAAAACTTCCCCTGCGGAACTTCCGCATGAATTAAATTACAAGCCGCTGGTTCCTCTTTATATACCCAAGAAGAGACATCCATTGGCACTTCAATTTTTTCATTCGCACAAGATTCGAACGATGAAACTAATATTAAAGAGAAAACAACTGAGCGAAACATTTTTCAAACATCCAAAAATAGCCGTTCAAAACTTTACCTGACACTACTCTGACACACATTTCATTAGAAAAAAACAATTTACATAAAGAATTATATATTTCAAAAGCTTTATATATTTAACTCAAATTCAAATTAAAAACTGGAACAAATGCACATTTTATCTTTAATAAAAAGTGCGTGACTTTTATTTTACTTGGTATGAAAAACCTATAGATGGCAACGAGACACACATAGCACCGAAAAATCTTAACAACTGCAACATAAGCACCATCTATGTATAACCTAGTGCTGACACCCATCTAAGCCTGCACAAAAAACCTCTTACTTACAACAACTTAATACAAAAACCCTTAAATATTGATAATCAAACGTTATAAATTGACCAGAATTTAAACAATCAATTCAATAAATGACCACTGAAAAAAAGTGAAAAACATCACAGAGCTCATTTTGGAATAAATATCACAGATATGATTTTTATAAGTAAAAAAATATTAGTTTTATTGATTAGAATGCTGGTCAATAAGACTAAAAATGAATTGTCATGAAACGGTAAAATATAAATGTCAGAACTAATTGAAAATTTAAATACCGACGTAAAACCCTTAAATGTACAATTACTAGGCAAGCCAATTCATATCGTCCGAGAAAAGTTAGAAAAAATCATAAAAAGTTCAACCACTGGTCTAATTACAGAACTTCAATCTTGGCTGAGTGGCCCATATATAGATATTAATATCAAGTCCGTTGAAATATTCGAACTAAGCAATTTATCCTTCAATATGAAAACGGTTTCTCAATACAGTCATGAAAACGGTGGCTCTTTATTTATCAATCTAGATGACAAATCATTGATTAGATTTTCTGACCGTTTCTATGGCACAGATATTGAACGTAAACAAACCGTAATTACTAGTAGTGACAAACGTCTTCAAGACCGTATAGGCAAGTTGATCAGTCAATGGGTAGCACCAAAAGAAATGTGGCGAACCAACGGAGACGATGTGGTTTTCGGTACAGGTATTAAGGCCGAATTGAGTGTAACTAGCGGTGAACATAACGGTGAGCTGACGGTATTCTTTGATAATCGACTGGTTCAAACGCTGATCAACCAGCTTGATTTGCAGTCAAACGAAAACTTAAAACCTCAGTTTTATGAATCGCTAAAAACTACGCCAGTGAGACTCAATGTTCTTTTGAGCAAGAAAACCATGACTCTAAGCGAAGTATTAAGTTTATCGCCGCAAGACATACTTCCCATCGATCTGTTGTCATCCCCTCCTGTCAGTATCGGCAATGCCAATCTCTTTACAGGTCGAGTTGCAGAACAAGACGGGCAATTAGTTTTAATTTTGAACCAAGATAAGGATTCCTAACAAATGAGTGACTCTTTGGACGCTTTGAACTTCGATGACGATGACCTGAATTTTGGTCAATTTCAACTTGATGAATCGGAAGAAAGTGCTGTAAATGAAGAAACACCCAAAAGCGAAAGGGATTTAAGTTTTTTCAAAAACATTCCCGTAACCGTAACGTTAGAGGTTGCCAGTAAAGAACTTTCTTTAGGCGATTTAATGAAAGCGGGTGAAGGTTCTATCATTGAGTTGGATAAGCTAAATGGCGAGCCTTTAGACGTAAAAGTGAACGGTTCATTACTGGGCCATGCGGAAGTCGTTATCGTAAATGAGAAGTATGGTCTGCGTCTAATTGACGTGATTGATTCAGCTTTAACATCCGTTGGTTAATCTCAGGTTATAAAAATGAATAAGCCGCTTTCTTTATACCGCTTAAGCATAATGGTGTTGTTGCTGTCATTGTTATCGATGCCAACGCTTGCAGCAGAAAACGGTCTTACTATGTTCAGTGTCACTGACGGTAATACTCAACAAGAATACAGTGTAAAACTGCAGATTCTGTTGTTGATGACAGCATTAAGTTTTATACCGGCCTTTATTATGATGGCCACCAGCTTTACGCGTATTATTGTTGTACTTGCTATTTTGCGTCAGGCTCTTGGTCTGCAACAAAGCCCTCCCAATCGTGTTTTAGTTGGTATAGCACTCGCGCTTACCATCCTCATAATGCGCCCTGTCTGGACTGACGTATATGAACACGCATTTAAGCCTTACGACCAAGGTGAGATAACCTTGATGCAAGCATTCTCTGTTGCCGAAAAACCTGTACGACATTTTATGCTTGCTCAAACACATCAAAGCTCTCTCGAGCAAATGCTTCGTATCGCTAATGAACCGTTAGATCAGAACGTAGAAGACATTTCTTTTGCTGTTGTATTGCCCGCTTTTGTCATCAGTGAGTTGAAAACTGCTTTTCAGATAGGATTTATGCTGTTTATTCCTTTCTTAGTCATTGATCTGGTGATTGCCAGTGTATTGATGGCAATGGGTATGATGATGCTATCCCCGCTTATTGTTTCATTACCATTTAAGCTAATTATTTTCGTTCTCGTGGATGGATGGGCAATGACCGTCGGTACTCTTTCCGCCAGTTTCGCTCCATAAATTGAGGATTAATAAATGACTCCTGAGTATGTCGTAACCCTCATTTCTCAAGCCGTTTGGTTGATCATCCTAATTGTCGCTGTATTAGTTGTTCCTGGCTTAATTGTGGGACTAGGCGTTGCCGTTTTTCAGGCCGCAACTCAGATTAACGAACAGACACTCAGTTTTCTTCCTCGACTCATCGTGACTATGTTAATGGTCATATTTGCTGGCCATTGGATGATACGCCAAATTATGGAGTTGTTTGATTACCTGTTCCTCAACATACCCGGAATGCTTGGCTAATGGAGTTGAGTTTCAGCGAATTATCCAGTTGGTTAGGTCAACTTTGGTGGCCGTTTTTCCGGATTGGCGCAGCGTTTATTTCAATGCCTATTTTGGGTGATTTGCTTATTCCTGTGTGGATAAGAACATTACTTGCACTTTCCATTACTGTGATAACAGCTCCGCTTATGCCAACAATGCCAGAAGTGGAACTTTTTTCGATGACGTCACTTTTTCTAGCGTTTGAGCAAGCCGTTTGGGGCTTATTATTTGGATTAATCATTCATATGTTGTTCACAGTTTTTACCATGCTTGGTCAAATAGTCTCTCTACAAATGGGACTTGGTATGGCTGTTATGAATGACCCTGTGAATGGAATGTCAGTACCTATTCTTAGCCGAATTTTTCTCATTTTTTCCACTCTATTATTCTTAGCTCTCGAAGGGCACCTTTTGGTTATCGATATCTTAATTCAAAGTTTTGAGGTTTGGCCCGTAGGGTCAGGCATTACGATCTTATCGGTAAAAACACTTATCTCGGTATTTGGCTGGATGTTTTCGGCAGCTCTCGCTCTCGCCCTACCGGCAATCGTCGCTATGCTTCTGGCGAACATTAGCTTCGGTGTAATGAACCGAGCAGCACCAAGCCTCAATGTTTACGCTCTCGGTTTTCCAATGACGATGCTATTGGGGCTATTCACCGTATTGCTATCCGTTAGCGGTATACCGGGCAGCTACACAGGATTAGTTCATGACACTTTACGTTTTCTAAATCAATTTATGGTGGGAAGAGCATGAGCGAATCGTCTTCTCAGGATAAAACCGAAAAAGCGTCACCCCCAAAGGTCAAAAAAGCCAGAGAACAAGGCCAAATACCTCGAGCCAAAGAATTTACCACCGCGCTTATTTTTCTCGCTGTGGCTTTCTATTTCTCAGCACAACTCCCTACGATTTGGCACACCATTACGGGTGTGTTTCGCTACAACATGTCTCTCACTCATCAAGATCTTGAAAACCCAATCACGATGATTGAAAAGTTGATGCACAGCTTAGGTATTTTAGTCGAACTATTAATTCCGATGTTTGTAGTTATTGTTGTTACAGCCGCAGGCTCCAACATGGTTCTCGGAGGATGGCTGTTTCGTCCTGCGAACATGTTACCCAAACTGAGTAAGCTTAATCCTTTAACTGGAATTAAGCGGATGTTCTCTACACGCTCATTGGTCGAGCTTCTCAAATCCACGCTGAAAGTCGTGGTTATCTCTTTCGCATTGTATTGGTATATGGACTCAAATCTACAGCCTCTATTGGGAATGCAGCAACTCCCTCTCAATCAGGGTGTGAAATTAATAATGAGTATCCTGTTTGACGGTCTTCTTTTAATGGGGGGCGTGTTATTGCTTTTTGGACTGGTCGATATTCCCTACCAAAGATGGGAGCATATGAAAGGACTCAAGATGACCAAGCAGGAATTGAAGGAAGAATACAAAAGCAATGAAGGTCGTCCAGAAGTTAAACAACGTATTCGCCAAATCCAACAACAATTTGCCCGACGCCGTGCCGATAAAATGGTACCAAAGGCTGATGTAGTAATCGTCAACCCAACACACTATGCCGTTGCACTAAAGTACGATCTCTCTTTATCCGATGCCCCTTTCGTGGTCGCTAAAGGTATTGATGAGACCGCAATGCATATTCAGCGTATTGCTAGAGAAAATAACGTAGAAATCATTAACTCTCCTCCGTTAACTCGTTCAATTTACTATACAACCGCCATTGAACAGGCTGTTCCAAGCCAGCTTTATATCGCGGTAGCACACATTTTGACGTACGTGTTGCAGTTGAAATCTTTTCGCAATGGTAAAGGGGAAGAACCGATGCCACTCCCTCATTTTTCCATTCCCAAGAACTTGCAGCATTAATCAGTAATAAGGACTGTACCGATGTTAAACCGGTTAAAACAACTACAAAGTACAAGTAAATCTTATATTGGTATTCCAATCGTTTTACTGATGATCTTGGCAATGGTTATCCTGCCCTTACCGCCTTTGCTGTTGGACTCTTTGTTCACTTTCAATATCGTGCTCGCAATTCTGGTTTTATTAGTGAGTACAACGGCAAAACGTCCGTTGGACTTTTCCATATTTCCAACCATATTGCTTGTCGCAACCCTATTACGTTTGACTCTAAACGTAGCATCTACGCGGATTGTACTGCTTGAAGGACATAATGGTGCCGAGTCTGCAGGTAAAGTCATTCAAGCGTTTGGTGAAGTGGTAATCGGCGGAAACTATGTCGTTGGTATGGTGGTCTTTATCATCCTAATGATCATTAACTTTGTCGTCATTACCAAAGGTGGAGAACGCATTTCTGAAGTTTCTGCTCGATTCACTCTAGATGCTTTACCTGGCAAACAGATGGCAATAGATGCTGATATGAATGCCGGGTTGATCGATCAAGAGTCCGCTCGTCAACGCCGCCGAGAAGTAGCGAATGAAGCAGATTTCCACGGCTCAATGGATGGTGCATCTAAGTTTGTCCGCGGTGATGCAATCGCTGGATTGATGATCTTGTTCATCAACATTATTGGCGGTGTCGCTATTGGTGTATTTGAACACGGTATGGCAGCTGCCGAAGCCTTCAAAACTTATGCTCTACTTACCATAGGTGACGGTTTAGTTGCTCAGATCCCATCTCTCCTATTAGCAACGTCAGCAGCGATTATTGTTACGCGCATTAACGATAGCGATAACGATATGTCGCAAACAATGCACAAACAGTTGCTCGCGACACCTTCGACGCTTTATACCGTAGCGTGCATTATGTTTGTTATCGGTATTGTTCCGGGTATGCCACACTTAGCTTTCTTCACTTTTGCTGTTGTTGTCGCCTTTGCCGGATGGCGTCAGAGCAAACTGCCGGTTGAAGACTCGCAACTTGAAGAAGTGACAGCCCTTACAAAAGCAATGCGACAGGAAGAAGACGCACCGCTAAGCTGGGAAGATATACCCCACGTTCAGACTTTAGGGCTTTCCCTCGGTTATCGACTCGTTCATCTGATCAATAAAGAACAAGGCGCCCCTCTAACACAACGAATCAGAGGCGTACGCCGCAATTTATCAGAGCAAGTCGGGTTCCTGCTTCCAGAAGTGGGCATTAGAGATAACCTCAATCTTAAACCGAATCAGTACACTATTTCCCTAAACGGAGAAACGATAGAAGAAGGTTTTATAGAACCAGAACGCTTGATGGCAATTGCGGTAGGAGAAACCTACGGTGAGATCGACGGTATCATCGGCAGCGATCCTGCCTATCAGTTACCAGCAGTATGGATAGAACATAAGCAAAAAGCTCGGGCACTTAATATGGGCTATCAGGTTGTCGATGACGCGACAGTCGTTGCTACGCATATTAGTAAAGTGATGAAAACCAACCTTGCTGAGCTGTTTAATCATGATGATGTAGACGCGATGAATCAGCGTTTAACCGTTCAAGCACCGAAACTCGCTGAAGCACTCGCTGCGGCCTTGCGCCCGGCGCAACAACTCAAAGTATATCGTCAGCTTTTGTTAGATCAGGTTCCCCTGAAAGATGTTCGAACCATTGCGAACACCATGCTTGAGTCTAGTGAAAATACAAAAGATCCAATCTTATTGGCCGCCGACATTCGCTGTGCATTACGCCGGACTTTGATTAACCTTTTAGCTGGGCAAAAGCAGGAAATTAAAGTCTATGCATTATCTGATGAACTTGAGCAAATGCTCATGACTTCTTTGCAACAGGCTCAAACTCGTGGCACCGTGATGCTAGATAGTTTTCCTGTTGAGCCTAACATTCTGGGACAATTCCAACAAAATTTACCTCTCATTAAGCAACAAATGAAACAGCAAGGTATTCCGTCAATTCTGCTGGTTATGCCGCAATTAAGGCCGTTAGTTGCAAGATACGCAAGAACGTTCGCACATGGGCTAGCAGTGCTGTCATACAATGAGATTCCAGAAAACAAACAGATAAGTGTGGTAGGTAACCTTGGCTAAGCTATTTTCTTTTCAGACGCTGTTCCATTATCTCAGCGATCTTATCGAAAACAACGTCACCACCAATGACGACGCTTTAGTATTTGAAGCATTCAAACACAACGATATTCGTCACGCCTGTCAGGCGATCCGTGAAGCGAATACTGGTGAAGTTGAGTTTCAACACCTAACTTTGCGATTTGGTAGCCATGGCGAACAAAGTGTTTATCAGTTTCAATTATCAGAGAAAATGGCGTACTGCCTAGACTTATACAGCTTATATCTAGCGCTTCGTCAAACCAAATTCCAATTAGAAACTTTTCACCCGGATCTCATCAGCAATGTCGTCGTCCCTATTAAAGGTGAAACAATATTGTGGCCTGAAGGTAAACTATTTATCGAACAAGCTCTTGAGCATCATCAGCAGACGTTTGCGCACATAGTGCCATCAATACAGGTAGACTTCCCATTAACCTCTCCTAATGAACTTAAGGAATTTGTAAAACAAATTCAAAAGACTGCGTACGCTGTTTGGTTTGAGCTCTATGCTCCATGTGATCAATTCGAACAAGTAGCGCTGTTCAAACCAGACATGATCAAACTTGCCGTGTCATTGGAAAATAAAGAAGACAGGCAGGCTTTTTTGCCAATCGCACGTTTCCTTCGACAATCACGCTACAAATGGGTTGCAGGTAGAGTTTCCAGCAAAATAGAACTAAACCAATATAAGTTGCTTGGCGCCAGTTACTATTTTGGGTACTTCAGCGATATCCCAATGTCTATGTCATTTAGAAACTTTAGCGATGCGGATAATGATACCTATTAATTAACGACGTTATATTTAATTAACGACGTTACAGTCTGACTCTATTCCCCCTTCTCTTTCCGCATCACTGACACATCAGTTGTTAGTAAAGGGGGAATCAAAATAATCTGAATAATAACCCTCACCAAGAATTAATTTAAGTTATTGAATTTTAATCAATTTTAAAATATTTCTTAACTTTTCTTAATTTTTAATTAATTTTCTCACTCGATCATCCGCCTCTAATTAGTGAACAGGGAAGTATCCCGAACCCAATAACATATTGAAACCACTTGAGGAATCGAACATGGCTTTATCAATGCAAACTAACTATGCTTCACTCGTTGCGCAAAACACGATCAGCGGTACGAACAACATGCTTAATACTGCGCTAGAACGTTTAAGCACAGGTTACCGCATCAACTCTGCATCTGATGACGCAGCAGGCTTGGCTATTGCCACTAAACTAGAAGCTCAAACTCGTGGTATGTCGGTTGCAATGCGTAACTCTCAAGACGCAATCTCCATGCTCGAAACTGCTGATGGTGCTTTAGATGAGCTATCTAACATCGCTTACCGTATGAAAGATCTAGCAACTCAAGCATCTAACGGTACTTATGCTGATGGTGGTACAGAACAAACTGCACTGGATGCAGAATACCAACAACTGGCTACCGAAATGACACGTATCATCGATCAGACAACTTACGGTTCAGGTACACACCTGCTAAACACCACTGACGGTATTATGGGTAGCAATGCAACTCTTCAATTCCAAATCGGTGCGTCTGCAGCAGAAACACTACAAGTTGATGCATCTACTGGTATTACAGCAATTGAAACTGCAATCACTGGTTTAGGTGCTTTAACTACTCAAGCGGATGCGAACGGCGAAATTACTGTTATGGAAGGCATGTTCGACACAATCAGTAGCCTGCGCGGTACATTGGGTGCAAACATCAACCGTCTAGAACATACAGTTAACAACTTAGCGAACGTTTCTGAAAATACAACAGCAGCTAAAGGTCGTATCATGGATGCAGACTTCGCTGCAGAATCTTCAAACATGACTAAGAACCAAATGTTGATGCAAGCTGGTACAACGGTACTGTCTCAAACTAACCAAATTCCAGGCATGGCTGTTTCTCTACTACGCTAATTGCTCAACCATATACCTTAATAGAACCTCCCTTTATGGGAGGTTTTTTATTTTTCACTCGCCGACTTACGTTTCACCACGTTGCATTTAATTTTATTCAAGACTATGTCGCCTAACGTTATTGAATAGCATGTGATTTTAAGTGGAAAAGCGGAACTCATCCTATGGAAACAGAGCTTCCGCCTTTACTAATTATCACATCTATATACTTGTTTTATATAAACAATTTAACTGGCACGCATCTTGAAATGAACGTTTATTCAAATCAGCTATGTATAGCCAGATATAAGTAGCACTCAGGCTGATATCAGGGAGAAAACAAATGAGTTCGATAGATCCAATAACGATGGCAACACAGCTTGCAACTTATGACGTGCAGGCATTTCAAACTCGTTATGATACACAGAATACTCAGTATCAATCTCAACTGACAGCACTAGGCAAGATAGAAACGGCTCTGAGAGATTTTCGCACCGCTATTAATGATATAAACAGTTCGACTAGTAGCATCGTAAAAAATAGTGCGACCGCCTCTTCTGATGGTTACCTTTCTGCGACAGCCGACGCTACCGCACTTTCAGGCAGTTACCAGTTTTTTGTGGAACAAATTGCAACAGCTCACCAAGTTTCCGCCGATATGCCAGTTAACTTAGATGCTAGCACTGTAGTGCCTTCAACAGGAACGCTCGATTTTAGTATCAATGGCGAAACTATGTCTTTAGACCTATCCACTATTGATAGTAATAGTGACGGTGTATCAACCATGGCGGAACTCGTCACTGCGATTAACAGTGACAGTAGCAACCCCGGCGTTAACGCCACGCTGGTACGCTCGAACGGCCAAACCTACTTTATGCTTTCCAGTGAAGAAACCGGCGTTAACAACGCGATTAATGTTAGTGCTTCAGGTACAGGCCAAGCATGGTTTGAAAATGCTTTCGCTAATCTGACAGAAATCACCGCACCACAAGATGCGATCATTTGGGCCGGTGCCCAAGGATCCGGTCTCCAGTTAACCAGTAGTAGCAACACTTTCGAAAACGTTGTTGATGGTGTCGATATCACGGTATCTAAAGCACAAACATCGGGTGAGACGCCAATATCGATGACAGTTGCGCCGGATCAGGAAGGCACTACTGAACAGATGAATTCGATTATCAAAGCTTATAACAGCTTAATGTCGACTATAGACAAATACACCACTATCGGTGGAGAAGACACTGCCCGTGGTGTACTGGCAGGAGATTCAACCGTTCGTTCCATAGAAACTCAGCTCAAAACGATTGTACGTGAGCAATTTTCTGGAATACGCCTCGCTGATCTTGGCATTGAAATCAGTCGTGATGGAAGTATGAGTATTGATAGCGACAAGTTCAAAGAAGCTCAGACGACCAATAGTCAGGCTTTGAACACCTTCTTCAATGGTGACGGTAATCTTTTAGATTCTATTGATGAAATGATGGAGCCTTATCTCCAGTTTTCAACAGGTATGTTTTCATCACGTAAAGACGCGTTACGCCAAACTCTCGATCGTATTAGCGATAGACAAGAAGCCTTAGAACGAAAATATGAGATGTCTTACAACCGCTACCTGAAGCAATTTACCCAAATGAACCAAATTATTACCCAAATGAATCAGACAATGTCGATGTTCGGCTAAGTCTGATCTAGGAGAGACTTTATGTTAATGGATTCTGGTTATGACTCATACCAACAAGTGGACTTAAACGCTCAAGCCGCAGCAGCAACTCCACACCAGTTGGTCGTTATGCTTATCGACGGTCTACTCGATGAAGTAGAGCGTATCCGTGGCCACCTTGCTGAAGGGCGTCTAGCGGCCAAAGGTGCAGGCATAAGTAAATGTATGAACATTTTAATTGGTTTAGACAGTGCTCTCGACATGGAGAACGGTGGTGAGCTCGCTGAAAACCTACATCAGTTATACGACTTCTGCCAAATCGAGCTGTATCAAGCTAGCGTGCAGAAAGACGTGCAACGCTTAACCAATGTTGAAACAGTGATGGGCAACATTAGAGAAGGATGGGTTAATTTTGGGCAACATGCGTAAGGTTTCAGCGGAGCGTTTCCGCTTTCTGACTCAACGGATAACCATAGCGACAAAAATGCAGGATTGGCATGCTATTGCCCGTTACGACTCTGAGCTTAGTGAACTTTTAAGTGCGGGTAGAGACTCTCTAACAGATCCACGTATTGCCCCGCATGTTGCTGATGTAAAAGCTGCACATAAAGCGGCTTATAACGCTCTAAAAGAAGCGAGTTCAAAATTGGAAGCTCAAATGTCCAAAGTTAACGAGCAACAGGAAGGTACATTGGCCTATCAGTTAGCGATGTCAATGGAGGACTAGTTTTTGCAAGGACTAACTACAACTCAACAAGTGAAATCACCTGTAAAAGAGGATGCCTCTTTTACTCAATCAGTGCACCAGGCGCGTAGTTTTAATAGCGATGGGCAAGCAAACGCTGAAGCCTTTACTCTTGTTCAAATTCCATTGAATTCCGCTTTGTCCAAAACGGAACATAGGCCTGCTGCGGACGATCATCCACACGCCACAGCGTCAGACGAGCAACAAGTCAGTGATGATAGTCAGCAAGAGCTAACCATGTTGGTTCCGCCTACAGTTAATATTGTGCAAGAGATGAACAAACCTGAATCCAGAAGCAACGCACAAGGTGTTACATTATCTGGGTTTAATTTTGCTAATGGACAATATACTCAAGGCAGAAATATAACAGGGGCTGAAGCTGGCACATTGAACAACCAGATATCAGTTCCCCAAGCTACAAACACAAATCAAGTTACAAGCTCGAATTTATTGCAAACTCCGTTAACAAACCCGGAAGTTAACAGTGGGACATCAAATACGCCTGTTGCAGACATCAAACTTGTCAGCGCAATCAATAGTGAGCTCAGTAACATAGGGGCATCACCGCTATCTCCAACAGCACAATCAGCCCCCCTACACTCTTCATCTACTACAAACGTAACAGCAGGTGAAAACCGACCAGAATGGGCTACCTTACGCATTGATACTCAAGCGGGTAAATGGGGCGAGCAAATGCTTCAGGTACTGCATGATCGTGTCACGCTACAAGCACAGCAAAACCTTCAGGAAGCAAAGATTCGTCTCGACCCACCGGATCTTGGAAAACTGGATTTGGTCGTTCGAATAGAAGGGGATCGTCTAAGTGTACAAATCAATGCAAATAATGCAGCGACACGAGAAGCCCTAATGCAGGTTTCGGATCGTTTACGTGCTGAACTTCAGGAACAAAATTTCGTCAATGTTGATGTCAACGTGGGCTCAGAACAACGCAATCAACAGCAAAGTCAAACCTTTGAAGAGCAAAGCGGCAGAATTTATGAAGCGAGAGAAACCTCTTTAGACCAAGACTATACACCAACGTCTGAACATTGGCTCAGTGCACAAGCCTAAAGCGAATATCCTAGGAAATAGTTATGTCCAAAAAACAAATTATCACAATGTTTATCATGCTACTTGTCACTAACATGCTCGTTACAGGTGGTATCGTTTTTGGCGGTATTATGTATCTAAAATCCCCAAACAATGGCGAATCAAATAGTTGGTTTGCTCAATCCCCATTGTCTTTTCTAACCTACAACTCGCAAGAAGGCGTACAAGCTCCAAGTTTTCGTTCGCTAGAGAAAGTAGTACTCAGTATTAAAGGGGAAAAACAAAATCATTTCCTTATGCTTGAAATTGCCGTGGAAACCAGATACCCGGAAGCCATTGAAAACATAAACGATTATATGCCTGTTGTTCACAACTCAATGATCAAACTGTTTAGCGATAAAACCTATGAAGATATTCAGCAAGACGGCATCATCGACAAATTGCAGAACGAAGTGAAACAGTCCGTTCTTTCAGCGTTTGATAAAACAGATATTCTTCATAACATCGACGATGTACTTCTTACTAAATTTGTCGTGCAGTAAGGTCGGAACGTATGTTGGACATGCAGTATCAAGACGCTTACAGTCATTCAGAAGATATAAACACCCCTGCTGTTGCCATTGATGAAAATTACCTACTCAGTCAATTTCAACATCTAGTGAAAAGGGTTTCTAACCAATTACGCGTTCATGCCAATACTCATTGCAGTATCGAAGACATGCAACAAATCGGATTAATCGGCTTACTCGAAGCAGGACGCCGCTATGGTGACATTGATGACCCCAACTTTCCGGCGTTCGCCGTATGCCGTATCCGAGGAGCGATTCTAGATGAACTGCGTCGGCTAGACTGGCGATCAAGAAAGACACGACAAGACGCACACGAACTGAATGATGTTACTCGTGACTTAACGAGAAAACTCGGAAGACAACCGTCTGAAAGTGAAATCATTCAGGCCCTGGGAACCAGCGGGGAAGACTATCATTCTCGTCTAAATGCGTTAGTTGCTGGAGAAATGCAAAGCCTCGATCAACTGATTGAAAACGGCGTTGAGCATTTTTCCGAAGACGGCTACGACAGCATTTCACATGAACATACTCGTCGAAGCTTGGAACGATCAGTAGAACAACTGAATAAACGCGACCAGCTACTACTAACGCTGTTTTATCAACATGAACTTAACCTAAACGAAATTGCGCTCGTACTCGATTTAACACCAGCCCGTGTTTGTCAGTTACACAAACAGGCGCTCAACCAACTCAATCATCATTTGTCTTCTTAGGAGTCACTTATGCAAAAGTTTCTTGGCGCCATCATTATTTTAGTATGTGTATTTGGCGGCTATATGTGGGCTGGCGGCAGCCTAATTGCCATTTGGCAACCGGCTGAATTTCTTATCATTATTGGTGCAGCTTTAGGTTCAATTATCATTGGTAATCCGCCTCATGTTATTAAGGAAATACGTCTTCAGTTGCGTATGATTTTGCGTCAACCCAAAGAAGAACAGAAATACTACATGGAGCTGATGGCTCTATTACAGATCCTTCTAGAGACTGTACGTACCAGTGGATTTAAATCTCTGGACCAACATATTGAAAACCCACAGAGCAGCTCCATATTCTCTCGCTACCCTCGCATTGCTAAAGACTATAGAGTCGTCGCCTTTATTGCAGACAACCTTCGTCTTATGGCAATGGGACAGATGTCACCTCATGAGCTTGAAGGATTACTCGAACAGGAAATAGACGCTGTTCAGGCGGATTTAATGGTGCCATCAAGGTCGATTCAACGCACAGCCGAAGCTTTACCGGGATTTGGTATTTTGGCGGCTGTAGGCGGCATTATTATTACAATGCAATCAATTGACGGTTCTATCGCCCTTATCGGCCATCATGTTGCTGCTGCACTTGTTGGCACCTTTATCGGTATTTTTGGTTGTTACTGCTGCTTAGACCCACTAAGCAATGCCATGGCGCAAAGAGTTAAACGCAATATGTCTACTTTCGAATGTATTCGAGCAAGCCTTGTGGCATACGTAGCAAAAAAACCTACGTTGCTTTCGATTGACGCTGGCCGTAAACACATTCAGTTAGACATCAAGCCAACTTTTAACGAAATGGAAAAATGGCTAACTGAGCAGGAGGTATAATGCAAAAGGAGCATATAGTGTTCAAACGCGCTAAGGCGCATGAACACGATGAATCCCACGGAGGAGCCTGGAAAGTTGCGTTCGCAGATTTCATGATAGCCTTGATGGCGCTATTCCTCGTACTGTGGATCATGCAGGTTTCCAACGAGAAAGAAAGGCAAGCTATCGTCGCTCAAATCGCGAAAGCCAGCATTTTTGAAAGCGCAGGAAACCCTTTTGACACGTCACAAAGTTTGTCTCCTATTGATTTGGAAACCAATTCATCGACAGTGCCAAGCAAAGCTGATTCCAATCATACTGTTACATCGTTTTATAGTGGCGATGGTGAAGGACCTGAATCTGATTCACTGATTGATGGAACCTTTGATACGCAAGAAGAGTTGGCATTACTCGCTAAAGTGATCGAAAACATGATCAAACAGATAAATGCCGAAGGTAATGTGTTCGTTTCCGTCACACCACAAGGTTTACGCATCGTTCTACAAGATGACTTCCGACAACATATGTTTGATCGTGGGGGTACAGAATTAACACCGTACTTTGAAGATTTGCTGTTGGCTCTGGCTCCGATATTTCAACGCGTGAAAAACTCTTTGATTATCAGTGGACACACTGACTCCGTTGCTTTTAAGCGCGCATTTAGTCACAACACCAACTGGGAATTATCAGCGAATCGAGCCAATATCGCCCGTCAAACTTTAGTTGCTGGAGGCATGCCGGAAGAACGCGTGTTACAAGTGACCGGGATGTCAAATCGAGCGCTACTTAATCCTGAAAATCCTAATGGCAGTGAAAACCGCCGAATTGAGTTGTTCATCCTCACTACGACCGCATCACTAGTATTGGAAACACTATTTAAAAGCGAAGACAATGAGCTTGAAAAGGCGAAGGACAAAGCCGACTTTAATCAACCTGTCTTACGTCAGGAAGCAATTAACTACCCTGTAGAAGTTGATAGCACAAACAGAAATCTCCAAAAATCTTAAGCATATGATCACCCTCTAGCCATAATTACACACCAGAGGGTGATCTTTTTAAGCGTCTTATAACTTTACTGAGTACACCATGGATCGACATAACAACGAGAGCTGTGAAAAAGCCAATCTTAAAAAAGCGCTTTTATGGCTCATTGTTGTTGATTATTTTTTACTGGCTACCTTTCTTTTCCAGTTAACCCATTTAACTATCAATAGTGGCACTTCGATAAGTCTTCTACTTGTTTTATACAACGTCATATTGACCGGTCTTTGCTTCCTACAAACAACCAAATACGAAACCTATATCATTTATCCGACGATTACAGCTACGCTGCTGTCGTTCATCTATTTTCTTTACTTTTTCTTTCTAATTTAAGTGAATTGTAGGCCTTAAAATAGAGCCTCCATAACGTAGCGAAAATTTGGTGAAGATTCGCGCATTAGACTATCGTCAAAGCAGAGATAGGTTTGCATCATTATCTGTGTATCGGTAAACTTTGCCGCTTTTCTACGCCACCTTAACTTAGCCACTTTACGAGCAGAGCGAATACCATGAAACGAGTTGTTTTATACGTTAAAGACAAGTGTCCACATTGCAAAGACGCACAACGTTACCTTGATTCTAAAGGGATAAAATACCGCTTATGTAACGCGAAGATGGAACGTGGGCGCAAAGAACTCGACGCTATAGGTGCTCGTAGTGTGCCTGTGCTGAAAATTGGCGATCAGGTAATGATTGGCTGGAACCCGAACAATTTCGATCGTATGTATGGAAAAGGCTAACACCTACCACGCCTAATGGCCTAAACGTATTTTTTCACGAACTCAATAAAGGTTCTGTCCGCATTCGACAAGTAACCTTCTTTTCTCCAAGCCAGTGCCAAATCTAAATATACGGGCGGATTAAACGGTATCGCCCGAATTTCTGATTCGTGGTCAGTCACCAACTCTAGTAATGCGGTAATCGCGTACTCATGTTGCACAATGCTAAGAATCATGGGCAATAAGTTGGTTTCAAACGAGATATTGGCTGTTAACTTGTGTTCTTTACACGTGTTGTCTATGAAGTCACGGTGGAAATACCCCGGTTTAAACATCACCAGTTCATGGTCAAAAAATTCTTTAAATTCAATTTCTTTCTTCTCGGCAAGCTCGTGTTCTTTACCCACCACAGCAACCATTTGCGAAGACAAAAGAGGGTCAACTTCAAGATCTGGCGGAAGATCGTGATTGAGGATAACGCCAATGTCGAGCTCACCATTGAGCAGCATTTTGCGAATCGACTGAGTACCCGCCTCTACCATGGTCATTTTTAAGTTGGGAAAGTAACTCTTAAATGCCATGATGATTTCGGGAAAGAAGTACGACCCCATCATACTGGGGGTGCCAAGCCGCACTTCTCCCTTAACTAAACCTTTTAGCTCATCTACCGCCAGTTGTGCGTCTTCCAGTTGTCGCAATATCCGTAACGCGTGTTCAAGCAGCACTTCACCTTCATGAGTAAGGCTGACCTTTCTTTCATCACGCCTAAATAAAGTAACACCCAATTGTTGTTCAAACTTCTTAATCGCAATACTTAAAGCGGGTTGAGCAATATGCAAAGCACTTGCAGCATGGGTGAAGCTTTGATGCTGTGCGACTTCAACGAAATATTTAAGGTGACGAGTTTCCATAATATCAGCGAGCAGTTATCTATAAATTATTTATATCGCGATTATAGTTTTAATATATTTTATTAATTTCTTTTTCACTGATAATTTGTGATCGTCTTCCAGTTTTACTCACCTAATGGTTTGTTGAGAGCACTATGATCGAATTACAAAGTCCGCAGTACAAGAAAGTTACTTTTGCTCTCGCATTTGGCTCATTCCTCGTATTCTGCAATCTCTATCTGTTTCAACCCATGCTTCCCTATATGGCTAGGCACTTTGCGGTATCTGAAACACAGATCAACTGGCTGTTTGCTGCTTCCACGTTCGCACTTTCAGTCTGTTTAGTGCCTTGGGCTATTACCTCAGAAGCGATAGGACGTCGAAGAGTCATGTTGCTCGGTTTATTCGCAATGCCTTTTATCAGCCTAGTGATGTTAATCAGCGGCGAATTTTGGGTAATGGTTGCAGCGAGGGCACTACTTGGCGTCGCATTGGCGGCCTTTGCCTCTGTCGCCGTTGCCTATATGGTGGAAGAACTTTCACCTCAAGCATTTAGCAAAGCGATTGGTGGATATATTGCGGCGAATTCATTAGGTGGGATCAGCGGACGTATATTCGGTGGTTTGCTGACCGACGCTTTGGGTTGGCAACAAGCCCTTATTATTGCGGCTATCTTCACTTTGCTGGGTGCGGTTTTGGTTTTAATTCTGTTACCTGTTCAGAAGAATTTCAAACCACAGCGCGGTCTTTTCTTCCACCACAATCGCGCTTTGGTAAAACACCTATCAAACAAAACACTTTGGTTTGCGATGCTGATTGGTGGCGCTAACTTCGCTTTGTTCGTCAATCTTTATTCGGTTATGGGTTTCAGACTGGTGAGTGAACCTTATAACCTACCTATTGGTTTAGCGTCTCTGATCTTCGTTTGTTACTTGGCCGGCACCTTGAGTTCAAAGTTAACGTCCAACTGGAGCAAACGCTTTTCTCCGATTTCAGGTATGGTCGCTGGCGGTTTTATCAGTCTTAGCGGCATGATCGTGGCGATTATCGATTCCATTCCTATGATGCTTATTGGCTTGATGTTGATTAGCTTTGGGGCGTTCTTCACTCATACTCTGGCTTATGCTTGGGTAAGTCAAAAAGCAACCGAAGCAAAAGCGACTGCAACGGCTTTATATCTTTCTCATTATTATATCGGTGGTAGTTTGGGTGGATTCTACTTACTCTATTTTTGGCAACACGGTGGATGGACTATGGTTGCCGCAGCAGGCTTGGTTATCTATGCCATAATGTTTGCCTTATGTTGGAAACTCAGCCAGACAGCGCGCACCCCAATAACAGGGCAATCAGTGGTGCTCAATTCAACCCACTAAACTGTGTTATGCTTGCGGCAAATAATAGCACCGACACAGAAATATGAGCTCAACAACTGATAATCAAACTATTACTCAACAAGTTAATCAATGGTTGAATGACGTAGTAATAGGGCTAAACCTCTGCCCTTTTGCTGCCAAACCACAACGCAACAAGCAAATTAAAATTTTCGTCAGTGAAGCTGCGAGCGAAGAGAACTTGCTGCAAGATATCCTAGACCAGTTACTAGAATTAGATACCAAAGAGCCCAGCGAGCTTGAAACCACTCTCGTTGTGGTTCCGAATATGCTCAATGACTTTGTTGACTACAACTTTTTTATTGATTGGGTTGAAGCACTGATCAAGCAGCAAGATTGGGAAGGTGTTTTCCAGGTTGCGACTTTCCATCCTGATTACTATTTCGCAGGAACCGATCCTGAAGACGCTGAGAACCTGACTAACCGTTCGCCATACCCAATCTTTCACCTTATTCGTGAAGAGAGCATGGAAAAGGTTCTCAAGCACTACCCAAATCCAGAAGATATTCCGGATATCAATATTGAGCGAGTAAGTAACCTCAGTCCGGAAGAAAGGAAGAAGCTGTTTCCTTATTTATTTTGATTTGTTCGATAGAAATAGAAAGGCCGGAGATAACTCCGGCCTTTTCACATTTAGCTAAAGGGCTAGTCCACTTTCAGAGTGTACTCATGATTGTTAAACAGAACAGATACGATATCACCCGACACAATGTGTGAGTCCGCACCGAAGCTGCCTGCTGAGTGCAAAGCATTGTTCTGGTCAGCAACACTGATGGTCGCGGAACCATCTCCATTAGCGGTAATGGATAATGAAGAACTCTCTGAGTCTAGATAGGCTTGAATTGCATCATGATCACTAGAGCTATCAATGTTAAGAAGTTCTGAAATATCGACAATATCTTCTTGGACGTTAAAATCCATAATCGTATCTGAGCTATTTGAACCTTCTATAACAAATACATCGCTACCGGATCCACCTGTTAGTTGGTCATGCCCGCTGCCGCCAATGAGAACATCATCACCCTCATCACCAAAGAGCTTGTCATCACCGTCACCACCAACAAGAATGTCTTTGCCCAAACCACCATAGAGGTAATCTTGGCCTTGCCCACCATCTAGATAATCACTACCAGATTCTCCCGACAATGAATCATCACCTTGCTGACCATAAAGCTTGTCATTACCTGATCCGCCTGACAGTGAATCCTGACCTGAGCCGCCATCTAAGATGTCCTTACCACTGCCTCCGATCAAGTGATCATCACCTTCTCCACCTTCGAGCCAATCATCACCAGCACCACCAAACAAATGGTCTTGAGCACCTAAACCTTGAATATGATCATTGGCTGCGGTACCCACTAGATGATCGTTGTTGCTTGTGTCTACTGAGTCAACGTAATCGGTAACTTCTACGTTATAGCCTGAATAAGTTGGATACGCCTCACTGCCAAGTAGTTCATAACCAGAACCATCATTTAGAGAAACCTCCAGGACATACGCGCCACCTTGGTCCCAATAGATAACTTCAATTTGGTGAATACCATTTTCATCGACACTGAAAGTAAATTCTTCAGACCTCACAGACGTGTTCGAATCAAAAGAGGCCACAGTACGCCCATCAATGATGATTCGATAGCCGTCATCTGCATTTACTTTTATTGAATATGTTCCCGCATCTAGCGCGACACCACCAGTGAGACGAACCACAGCATCGTTTGAATCTGTCTTGTTCTTAAACTCTACTGATTGAGCATCATCACCCAGCCATGATTCTAGATTCGTGGACTCGTTTCTCCAATCGTAATCGCCAAGATCATCCCAGTCCTGCCCAATGTAACTGATTTCAGAAGAAGTAAACGTAGCGTTAGCGTTCTGATGCTCGGTTACATAGACAGCTTGAGCAATAGTGCTAAGTTGATAACCTACGTTATAGAACTCACCTTTTAATCCAGATGTGAAATCGTTGTCTGTTCCGGTATTTGGTGCAATAGACGATACGATATCTCCATCTGCATCAACGACATCATAGGTTATCTCAACGGAATCACCCTCTGCCAGTTCAGCAAACTGTCTATAAGACCACTCACCTGTGCTCGAATTAAGTTCAATTTCAAAAACTTTATCGCCATGGCTATCTACCCAGACTTGAGTTTTTACCCCATCCACCACATCAGTAGACCCTAAGGTTACAGGTAAACCATCCGCCGTTTTAATATTTGTATCGGCTACACCTGTTAACGTAATTACACCAGCGCCATCCGCACCAAAATCAGCGCTAATAATTCCTTCATCGGTCGCAATTACAGGATCGACAATTAAACTTTCAAACGACACAGATTTAATTGAGTAATCACTGTTGTCTGCATAACAACCGTTATCGTTTGTCACAGCTTCAAATCGTACTTCATCGAAACCAGATGCAACATTAAAGCTAGCCGAATAATTGCCATTACTATGAGTAGCAATCAGGTCTTCTTCCTGTACAACTTTGCCATCCAACAAGAAGATGATCTTACCTTTCTCACCCTCATTGGAGTAGAACTCAGCCAAACCCACCTGCATTCCATAGGCGACTTTGTTACCTAACTCCATGACTATCTTTTCTGATTTACCATATTGATAATCGATTTCACCATCAGTTCTGTCGTTAATGATTCCAAAGAATGATGACGATTTGACGCCCATACCACTGTCATTGGAGAAGGTTAACTCTTCATGATGATGAGTTCCAAATAAACCAATTGCATATACAAAGACTGAGTTTCCTGAGTTTGTATCAATAAAGGTGTACGCATTATTGTTGTGACAACCTGAATCATTTGGTCGTTGAGTAAAGTTGAATTCACCCAACGAGCCAGTTGTGGTTTCATTATGTTCAACAGCATCGACAACGATATTTACAGGAACGTCTGGAGAATCGTCTTCTACTGTCACTGTAATAGAATCTTTGACAGTATTTGTGCCATCAGAAACTTCTACACCAACATCAAAAGACAAAGTATCTTCTGCTGTTTTATCTGCGTGATCTAATGAACCCAACAAAGTGACAGTGTAGCTGTATGAACTAGGATTCGAAGAATCCTGAGATAGGCTGATTACCAGTATGGTTTCATTACCAGCTTTACCGACTAGATTTCCATTTTCAGTTGACCATTCAATGGCGACATTGTTGGAGTATAAAGCCACATCTGGAGCAGTCAGAGAGACCGACAGATCGCTACTATCTGTGTCAACATCACTTACAGCAAATATACCTTGAGCAATTGTGGCATTAGTTGTATCAGATGTGCCTTCAGAATCTGGGTTAGCATTCAGAGCAGACAAGCCTTCTTCAGAGACGACTACACTATCTTGACCACTTTCGAATGTAATAACAGGCGCATCATCAACTGGATATTCTCCGTTAATGGTTAGCGTTGCTGTGTCACTGCCACCATCACCATCTTCAACGGTGTATGTGAATTGTTCTTCGAACTGAGAATCGATGGTTCCTGAGTATGAAATCTCAATATCACC
Organism: Vibrio sp. C8; assembly: GCF_054051265.1. Lineage (NCBI taxonomy): Bacteria > Pseudomonadati > Pseudomonadota > Gammaproteobacteria > Vibrionales > Vibrionaceae > Vibrio > Vibrio sp. C8. The sequence goes on along the minus strand of NZ_JBPAOE010000014.1, from coordinate 1,689 downwards.
ATCTAATCGATAGAAATTATTGTTGCCCTTAAGATCATCTGATACTTCAAAAACTATGTATCCTATTTCGGCAGTAGTCGATGTAATAGTTATACCACTCACATTGTGACTATTTCCTATGTAAGTGTATTCATATGTATAGTCCGTAATCAGCTTACCATTTACATCAAAGACTGAAATTGTTACTTCCTCGTCGTCAGCCTGACTTAACCCAACAGTGACAGTACTTGCACCAGCATCTAAGTGAATGATTAGTGATTCACCCTGGTCAAGTTTACTTTCATTTGAATTTGAATTTGAATTTGAATTTGAGTCTTTAACCCCAATTCCAGAGCCATTGCTAGATAGATTGCTAGATACATTGTTCACTAGGGTTTCAGTACTAGAGATAACATAAACTGCATCACCGACCTTATAGGTATAGCTGCCTGATGTTAATCCATATACTTCAATACCGTTCGTAGTTTGAGTATTAGATACAGCCCCAGAAACATAATCAGATAAATTGATGTTTTCTGTTGTTGAGGAAGAGGAAACCTCAAACGTATAACTACCATCGCTACAAATAGTCAAAGTTCCAGAAGGCGTTGTGATTGTTGCTCCCGTACTTTCATCAACTGAGTAATCAACACCATCATAATTGATTGATGTAACCTTCAAATCTTCGTGAGGCGTATCAACGTCAGTATCATTAATCAGTACATTACCAACCGCAGTTGTCTGATCGTTAGAGACAGTATTTCCATCGTCTTGAGCCACAGGAGGATCATTTTCAGGAGTTACATTCACAGTTACTGTTGCAGTATCAGTGCCACCATGACCATCACTAATGGTGTATGTGAAGCTAGCAACTCCGTTATAATTACTTTCAGGTGTGTAGACTACTTTTCCGTCAATTAACTCTACTGAGCCATGCGTACCTGAAGTTGCATTAACCGAAGTAATGGTTAATGTATCACCATCAGGATCACTATCATTTTCCAGCAGGTCAGCTGCACTGATAGTTAAGGCAGTATCTTCCGAGGTAGTCAGGTCAGCATTCACAATTCCGGTAACAACAATATTATCGACTAACGCACCATAGCTATCGCTACTTCCTTCCCCCGATAGAGCTAAATCTGTGTTTCCGTCACTTGATGCTGGGAACGTACCACTGACATGATACCAGCCATCTGCACCCGGACCTTCAATAGTCACAGAGACACTGTCATCAGAAGTACTTACTGTGCCATCCGCTGACAGGGAAACTAAAATTGAACCTACAGCAAAACTCATGTTTGATGAAGAGTTACCATCTTGACGAGGGTTATAATCAAATTCGACACGAATACTATCTTGCCCTGTTGTATCAATTGTCGCTTTGATTGACGTGTTATTATTCGGGTCTAGCTCAGCGTAGTACGAACCATCGCTAGCGTTAGTATCCGCCAATACACCGTTACTTTGAATTTCTAAACCGTTGGTTGATTCCCAAGCACTCTGATCTTTTACTTCACTGTTTGACAGAATGGTCCAGCGACCTGGAGATAGCGATGCCATACCCTCGAAGGATTCAGTAAAGAGTATCGTTTCTTGAGAAGCATTATATGTATCGTCTATCGCATCTGGTGCATCGTTTACTGGATTGACCGTTACCGTCACCGTTGCGGTAGCCGTGCCACCATTACCATCACTGATGGTGTACTCAAT
>NZ_JBPAOE010000013.1:0-67101 GCF_054051265.1 Vibrio sp. C8 | reverse complement strand
CCTTAGTTCAGTCGGTAGAACGGCGGACTGTTAATCCGTATGTCGCAAGTTCAAGTCTTGCAGGGGGAGCCACTTTTGAAGCCAAGTCGAAAGACTTGGCTTTTTTTCTATCTGCGATTTGCCGACCTGTCTGTCATTTAAGATAGCGACAGCTTTCAATAGCGGTAAAAAAGGCAAGCTCTGCTTACCCTTTTGATTTCGATTCAATTTACTTAAAGCCTTTTTCTTTTTTGATTAAATCGTAAGCCTGCTGAATTTCCTGCGACTTTTCTTTGGCAACATTCATCATCTCTGGCGGCAAGCCTTTAGCCATCAATTTATCTGGATGGTGTTCATTCATCAGCTTGCGATATGCACGTTTAATCGCTTTATCATCAGCACTTTCGCTGACGCCAAGCACTGAATAGGCATCCGCCAACCTATCCTTAGTTGAAGCTTGCTGCCACTGCCCTCCCCCAGATGAATGTTGCTGATGTTGATGCCCGCCAAATCCACCACCATGCTGGAAACGGAAAGAAGCTTCTTGCATACGTAAGCGACTTTCCAGTTGCTCGGAAGAAAACCCTAAGCCTCGCGCAATCTTATGCAGTACATTTCGTTCGCTTGGATGAATATCTCCATCAGCAAAAGCAGCTGATATTTGTAGTTCCAAGAAGAACTGCATCAAATCGAAACGACCACCAGTGGAGATACGCACTTTCTCGAGAACATTTTCCAAAGGAAAATTCGCATCCTTCCCCTCTCGGAAAGCATTCTGTGCCGCCAACCTTTGTTCGCCATGCAGACTCATGCGATCCATCATGATGCTCGCGAGCTGGATCTCTTCTCTTGTGACTTTGCCTTTTGCTTTCGCAACATGCCCCATCACGGAAAATGCCGCTTTGAAGAACTCTTCTTGTCTTTCTGCTTGGCTTGGGCCAGAACCAAAAGATCCTGTATGAAAACCTGCTTGATTCAAACGTCTAGCTTTATCAAATTGATGTCCAAGAAATAGACCAAAAATGGCGCCAACGGGTCCTCCGAACAGAAAGCCGAAGAAAGCGCCAAGAATTTTGCCAAAAATATGCATTATGTGCTCTCAATCTATGAATTTTTTAGGAGTAAAGCGGTCTGATAGTGCCGGGAGAGTGAATTTCCTTTATGATATCGAACGTTATCATTTAGCATTTGCTCCCAATATTGGAATTACACAAGTTCAACAGGATAGTACAATTCAATGTCACTTTTTTCCCGCTCATTTTTAGCTGTTTCCATTAGCGCTGCACTGTTTGCACCACAAATCCATGCAGAAGATACGCTAGATGACAGTGCGCAAAGGTTGCCTGCTATCGATCAGTGTCTTATCAATGAACCTGAACCGGTTAATCCGAACGAACAGCCTATCAATGTCGAAGCGGATAATCTAGAAGCAATTAATGGCGATAAAGCGACTTATTCCGGTAACGTCGTGGTTGTGCAAGGTAAGAAACGCATTGAAGCGGATAACGTCACTCTGCACCAAAAAGACAACATCGCGGTTGCTGAAGGAAACGTGAATTTCAGTGATGGTGAAGTTAAAGCCGTAGCCGATAAGGCAGTCAATAATCTCAATAACGACGAGATGACGCTAGAAAACACTCGCTATAAATTCCTGTGTGAGCCCGGCCGTGGTGATGCTAAATATGTAGCCAAAACAGGTAAAGCGGTTTATGAAATCGAAGACGGTTCTATCACCTCTTGTCCTGAAGATGATAACTCTTGGCGTCTACGCGCATCCAGTATTGATATCGACCAAAACGAAGAACAAGCAACCTTCTATAACCCTCGTTTAGAAATTCAACGCGTTCCCGTTTTTTATTTACCGTTCTTAACCGTTCCAATTGGTGATACGCGTAAAACAGGTTTCTTGTATCCAACAGTCTCGTACGGCACCCGAGACGGTTTCGAGATGGATATTCCCGTCTATTGGAACCTTGCACCAAATTATGATTTGGAAACCACTTATCACTACATGCAGAACCGTGGTTCGCAGCTTAACAGTGTATTTCGCTATCTGAGCGATTTTGGTGAAGGTCAGATCAAATCCGAATATCTCAACGAAGACCAGCTTCACTTGGATAAAGGCGCTCGTTGGGGCTACCAATACGAACACAGCGGTATCTACCAACAGGCGTGGAAGTTAGAAGTTGATTACTCAGAAGTAAGTGACATTGACTATTTCTCTGATCTGGATTCTGCTATTGGTAATCGTGAAGATGGCCAACTGATTCAGGAAGGCCAGGTGACCTATCGGAGTCAAAATTGGGATACATCGATTCTCGTCAGACAATTTCAGTTGTTGTTAGCCGACGAATCGAGCAGTCAACCCTACCGATTGATGCCACAGTTGGCCTTTAATTACTACGCTCCCGAGCTGATGCGCTATTTAGATTTCGACCTGAAAAGCCATATTTCACGTTTTGAGACCGATGCATCGGGCCAACCATCAGCTACCCGTGTGCATATTGAGCCGGGTTTTAAAATACCTTTAGCTAACACGTGGGGAACTTGGACTACAGAAGCTAGGCTGCTCGGAACCTATTACCAACAAGATCTCGAAGGCGTCAAGACAGCAGATGAGACTAGTGAATACTATGGACTGGAAGAAAGCGCTTCAAGAGTGATTCCTGAGTTCAGAACTAATGCAGGTATTATTTTGGAGCGCGATACCGTCCTTTTCGACGATTACACCCAAACGCTCGAACCGCAAGTCCAGTACTTGTACGTACCGAACAAAGATCAAAGCAACATCGGCCTATACGATACGACTCTGTTGCAAACAGACTACTATGGCCTGTTCCGCAGTCGTAAGTACAGTGGTGTGGATTACATCGCATCAGCAAACCAGTTCAGCTACGGTGCATCTAGCCGCTTTTTTGATGAAGCATACAAAGAGCGCTTAAACATCGCTTTTGGTCAGATTTTTTATATCGACAAAAAGTTTAAACCTTCCAATTACTCAGAAGAAAACAATTCGGATTCAGCAAGTAAGACCAATTACTCTGCTTGGGCAATGGAAATGGACTTCAACTACGATGATTTCCTTTTCTACCACGGGGGAGTTCAATACGATGTTGACACCAGCGCACTGCAGTTAGCTAACAGTACTCTAGAGTATCGATTTAATGATGGATTTATCCAGACTAACTATCGTTATGTTACCAAGGAATATATCGAAAACACTGTAGGTGAAAGTATTGATGTTGCGAACATCACCCAAGACGGCATCTCACAAGCAGGCGTTATCGCCGGCTACCAGCTGTCTCGGAAATGGTATGCAAGCGCCCAATATTTCCACGACTTAACGACTGATGAAGCATTAGAGTGGCTAGCGAACTTACGTTACACATCCGACTGCTGGTACATGGGTTTCACATACAGCAATCAGTTGAAGAGTTGGGGAACCACCAACATCAACGATATAGCGTATTACAAAGACCCTGTCTACGAAAACAACTTTAGTTTCAACATCGGTATCATAGGTTTTGGTACTAGTGTAGGCGCGGGCTCTAGTATGACAGGAGTTGACAGCGCAGGTAACTCTCTAAGCTATGGTCGTCCATTCTTCTTGAATAACTAATTTACGACTCAGATAACGATAAGTTATTAAGATAATAGGAATTTAAATGAACTTGTGGAAACACACCCTCTTAGGTTTAGTCGCAGCTCTAAGCATGAGCAATGTTAATGCTGCACCAGTAGAACTCGACCGCGTTGCCATCATTGTAAACGGTGGCGTTATCTTACAAAGTGACATCGACAGTGCATTAAAAACGGTCAAAGTAAATGCCAATAGTAATGGGCAATCTTTGCCAGAAGAATCGGTTCTGCGAGATCAGGTAAGAGAAAAACTCATCATTGATACGCTGCAGCAGCAAGAAGCTGAACGCATTGGCGTGCGTATTGACGATGCTCGATTGAACGATGCTATTGGTAATATTGCTAAACAAAACAATCAAACATTAGAACAGTTGCAAGCTTCAGTAAGCGCTCAAGGGCTCACCTACCCTGAATTTCGCGAGCAAATACGAAAAGAAATGTCAGTGAGTGAAGCTCGAAATGCCATGGTTCGACGTCGTATCAATATTTTGCCAGCTGAAGTCGATACATTAGCAGAGCTGCTTGCTCAAGAAACCAATGCAACCGTTCAATATAAAATCAGCCATATTCAACTGCGTTTCAATGATAACCAAGATAAAGCTCAGTTAGAAAAGCAAGCTAATGAACTGGTTGAACAACTCAACTCTGGTGCTGACTTTAGTAAAATGGCATACAGCTACTCCAAAGGGCCAAAAGCACTGGAAGGTGGTAACTGGGGTTGGATGCGTAAAGAAGAAATGCCTACCATTTTTGCCGACCAAATCAAGATGCAAAACAAAGGTAGTATTATTGGGCCATTCCGCAGCGGTGTTGGTTTTCATATCTTAAAAATCGATGATGTAAAAGGCTTAGAAACCGTTGCGGTAACTGAAGTAAATACTCGCCATATTTTGATCAAGCCAACCATTATTCTGAGTGACGAAGGCGCGAAGAAGCAACTTGAAGGCTTTATCGAGCAGATTAAAGCGGGTAAAGCCAACTTCGGCGACCTAGCACAGCAATACAGCCAAGACCCTGGTTCTGCCGCGCAACATGGTGAGCTGGGGTACCAAACACCAGATTTGTACGTTCCAGAATTTAAACATCAAGTTGAAACACTACCCGTCGGACAAATCAGTGAACCGTTTAAAACCGTACACGGCTGGCACATAGTAGAAGTACTTGATAGACGCGAAGTAGACCGAACAGACTCTGCGTTGAAAAACAAAGCCTACGGTATTCTGTTCAACCGTAAATTCAACGAAGAAGCCGGTGCTTGGATACAAGAACTGCGAGCAAGTGCATTTGTTGAAGAGTTAAAAGGTGATCAGGATGAAAATTAAACGCATCGTGGTTACCGCTGGTGAGCCTGCGGGTATTGGCCCCGATCTTGTTTTAGCGCTATCCAAAGAAGACTGGACGCATCAAATAGTTGTTTGTGCGGATAAAAACATGTTGGCAGAAAGAGCGACAGCGCTCGGTATCAATGTTGAACTGCTTGATTACAATGCTCAACTAACACCGCAGCCTCAAAAAGCAGGCACGCTGGTTGTCGACCACATCGCGACCGCAACGCCTGTTGTTGCTGGTCAGCTCGATGAACAAAACGGACATTACGTATTAAAAACATTAGAAAGAGCCGCTTTGGGCTGTATGAATAATGAATTTGATGCTATTGTCACCGGCCCTGTACACAAAGGGGTGATCAACCGAGCTGGTGTTGCCTTTAGTGGTCATACTGAGTTTTTTGCCGAGCAATCTAATACACCACTGGTTGTGATGATGCTGGCAACGGAAGGATTACGAGTTGCACTTGTAACCACGCATATACCATTGGCTTACGTTTCTAAAGCGGTAACCAGTGAGCGTCTAGAAAAGATCATTCATATTCTCCACAAGGATCTCGTTGAGAAATTTGCGATTGAGCAGCCTACTATATATGTATGCGGCCTTAATCCTCATGCAGGTGAAGATGGCGTGTTGGGTCGAGAAGAAATCGACACCATTACTCCAACATTGGAAAAATTACGTCAGCAAGATGGCATAAATCTGATTGGCCCACTGCCAGCAGACACCATCTTCAACGACAAATACTTGCAAAAAGCGGATGCCGTTTTAGGTATGTACCATGATCAAGTTCTCCCTGTATTGAAATACAAAGGCTTTGGTCGCTCTGTGAATATCACATTAGGTCTGCCATTTATCAGAACGTCTGTCGACCACGGAACTGCATTAGATCTTGCTGCTACGGGTACAGCCGATATTGGTAGTTTCAGAACAGCACTCGCTCAAGCTATTGAATTAGTTGATAAGAAAACGAATTAACTTCGAGAACACTATGAGAAATGATGTCCACTTAGGACACAAAGCGCGTAAACGTTTTGGTCAAAACTTTCTAAACGATCCTTATATTATCGACGGTATCGTTTCAGCAATTAACCCTCTTCCGGGACAAAACTTGGTTGAAATCGGCCCTGGTCTAGGCGCTATAACTGAACCCGTTGGTCGTGAAGTAGATAAGTTCACAGTAATCGAGCTTGACCGTGACTTGGCAGAACGCCTACGCAATCATCCTGAATTGGCAGATAAGCTGACCATTCATGAAGGTGATGCCATGCGTTTTGACTTTACTCAGTTAGTAAAGCCAAATAACAAACTGCGCATTTTTGGTAACTTGCCATACAACATTTCTACGCCGTTAATGTTCCACTTGTTTGAATATCATAAAGACATCCAAGATATGCACTTTATGCTACAAAAAGAAGTGGTAAACCGTCTCGCAGCGGGACCAGGTAGCAAAGCATATGGCCGTTTAACAGTAATGGCTCAGTACTACTGTAAAGTCGTACCAGTACTTGAAGTACCACCAACAGCATTTGTTCCGCCACCAAAAGTAGATTCAGCGGTCGTGCGCTTGGTTCCTTATGAAGAGCTGCCTCACCCAGTAACTAATTTGAAATGGCTAGATCGCGTAGTTCGTGACGGCTTTAATCAACGTCGTAAGACTGTACGTAACTGCTACAAAGCATTAATGCCACTTGAAGTGTTAGAAGAGCTCGGAGTAAATGCTTCCATGCGTCCAGAAAACCTAACTCTGCCTCAGTTTGTTGCGATGGCAAACTGGCTAGACGCAAATGCTTCTGATGGCAATAAGACCGACGAGTAGTAAACTTAAAACAGGACGACATAGCTCGTCCTGTTGTTTTTCCTATCTTGATAAGGAGTTCACATGGATGATGTCTCTGCGCCTTGTATTAAGATTCAAGTTCATACCAAATATATCCCTGAGCAATCGACTCCTGAGCAGATGCGCTACGTATTCGCGTACCTGATTACCATTAAAAATCTGAGCCCTGAAACCGTTCAACTCATCAGCCGTCGTTGGTTAATCACCGACGCCAATGGCAAACAATTGGTTATAGAAGGTGATGGCGTGGTAGGCGAACAACCTTTTATTGATGCCAACGATGAGTACACCTACACCAGTGGAACGGCAATTGAAACACCGGTCGGTGTAATGCAAGGGCACTACATCATGCATGATCGTGAGGGTAATGAGTTTATCACCAATATCGAGCCTTTTCGTTTGGCCGTACCTAACGTTTTAAACTAACCGGAGTAACAGTGGCGAATTATATTGTTGGTGATATCCAAGGTTGTTTTGACGAACTTCAGTTACTGCTTGAACAAGTTAATTTCGATCCGAAAGAAGATATCTTGTGGGTAGCGGGTGATCTCGTTGCTCGCGGTCCTAAATCTTTAGAAACGTTGCGCTTCATTCGTACGTTGGGTGATGCAGCAAAAGTCGTTTTGGGCAATCACGATTTGCATCTCCTTGCAGTCGCCTGTGGCATTCACCCAATTAAAAGCAAAGATAAAACACGTCCAATATTAGAAGCAGAAGACAGAGATGAACTCCTGCACTGGTTACGTGAACAGCCACTGTTTTTAGAGCACGATGAGTTTGTTGTTTGTCACGCAGGAATCTCACCTAAGTGGGATTTAACTACTGCGCGTGAATGTGCAAAAGAGATCGAATCCATACTACAAAGTGATCGTTGGATGTGGCTGATTGAAAGCATGTATTCCAACCAACCAGATCAATGGCGATCTGATCTTAAAGATCTGGATCGCTATCGCTACATCATTAACGCCTATACTCGCATGAGGTTCTGCTTTATCGATGGAAGATTGGATATGAAGTGTAAACTTCCTCCGTCAGAAGTCAGTGGGAATCTGTTACAACCTTGGTTCGACCTCAAAAACAGAGTACCAATTGAAAAAACCGTTCTGTTTGGGCATTGGGCAGCACTGGAAGGCTATCACGGCAAAGATGTGATAGGACTTGATACAGGATGTGTGTGGGGCGGACATTTGACTCTGCTGCACTGGGAAGAAAAAAAATTCTTCACTCAAAATGCACTCAACGCAGCCGTTGAATAGAGCCCAAATAAACAAAGCCCAGCGATAACGCTGGGCTTTGTTTATTATAAAATGATTTTAGTGACGTTCTAGAATCACAAACTTCATATCGTAGGCATTCTTTTCATCAGCCGAATAGCTTTCGCTATGGCTTTCCAGCCAGCCTCCTCCCCAATCCGGGAACTGAGTATCCCCTTCGACATTGGCATCAATATAGGTAACATACAGACGGTCAGCCTTAGGCAGACAAGTGGCATACACACTGCCGCCACCAATGATCATCACCTCTTCAACGTCACCTGCTACCTTAAGAGCTTCTTCAATTGAAGTAGTAACCGTCACACCTTCAATGTTCAGGCTAGGATCACGACTGATCACAATATTCTGTCGTCCCGGTAGAGGACGTCCAATCGATTCGTAAGTTTTACGCCCCATGATAACGGGCTTACCTAAAGTACAACGCTTAAACCAAGCGAAATCTGCAGGTAAGTGCCAAGGCATTTGGTTATCTTTGCCAATAATTCGATCATTTGCCATCGCGGCAATCATACTGATGATCATTCTTCTTCCCTATTAGACGATTACTTCTTCAAACTGTCCGTTTGTTAAACCACGGGTTTTCGGCGATAGAATAACAGCCCCGGCACCGCAAGACCAACCGCTAGGCCAGCGATAATAAACATCGCCTTGAGGAAGTTTTCAAATAAAGTCTCTAACAGTTCTGGTCGAAAACCTAAATGGTTGATTTCCACCATAGCGATCATCGCTTTATAAGTGAAAACACCAGGCACCATTGGAATAAGTGCGGCGACAGTAAACACTTTAGGATGAGCCAAAAACTTATGCGACCAATGAACACCAATCATGCCGACAATTGTGGCGGCAAAGAAGGTTGCCCATTCAATAGGAATGCCAAACTGCATCATTAAATAGCGCGAGCCATGGCCTATAGCGCCACCCAATGCACAATATTTCAGAGCAGGGACAGGGACATTAAAAACCAGAGCAAAACCAACCGCCGGAATGGCAGCAAAGAACATGTCGTTAATCAGACCAAAAAGTAATTGCCAACTTAACATCTCTACCACCCCCACACGCCAGTAATACTCATGGCTGCAATGATTCCCAAACATGTTGCTAATGTCAGTAAACTCGCCATAACAAAACGTGCAATGCCAACGTTGACAAAGCCTTTCAGCATATCTGCAACCGAGTTAATTAACGGAAAACCCGGCACCAACATAAGCACCGAGGACGCCATCACTATGGTTGGTTTATTACCAAGTTGATAGATAACAGCTTGTGCGGAAATGACAGACGTAACAAAAGCGGTCGCCGCAAAGTTCAACAGCGGGTTGAAATGACGATGTCCGATTTCCTGACGAACGAACATACCGACTGCGGAAGCAACAAAGGTAATAGCAAATACCGTCCAGTCACCGCCAGCGAGGCGGGAAAAAGAGGAACAGGACAGCCCAATCATCAATACCACTAACCAACGGTTGTAGCGCTCAGGACTAATCTGGTTAAGCTTCTTCTGCGCTAAGGAGTGATCAAGCAGACCTTTTTCCATCATGATGCAAATACGCTGAATCTGAGTCACAGCGCGCATGTTGATACCACGATCAGCGCAGCGTCTGGTGGTAGTAATACAGTGGTCGTTTTCAAGTGTCGTGACAACCAAAGATCCAGCTGAGAGTGAAACTTCCACCTCTGTCATGCCACAGGCACGCCCCATCCTTTCCATGATCCCAACCACCAAAGCGCTTTCAGCGCCGTGAGCCAGTAACATTTGACCTGCTTGTGCGATTAACCTCGATACGGCTCTCTGTTTGGATGCCATGATTCCTTTCCTAACGTCCTAAGGGTAAAAATTGTGAAGCTCTAGTTTGCATGAAAATCATATCGTGAAATATGATTTAGACACAAAAAAGCCGCAATAAATCATTGCGGCTAATTTCAGTAGACAGAACTATTCACGAACATAGATAACGTGTCCGTCATCTTCTTCGTCGTCCCAATCATCCCAATCGTCATCATCTTCTTCAGTGACAACATTGCGACCAGCCATTGCGTCTTTGTGGTAATCATCCCACATAAACTCAACTTTCTGCTCTTCGCTCAACTCTTCTTCTGCGCGAGGTAGAGTTTCCATAAAGTCAGCCAACTCACGACAAAGCTCTACAGTGCCCTGTTTGTTCACCGCTGAAATCTTGAAGTGTGGACCTTCCCACGCTAGCGCTTCTAAGATCTCTTGGATCTTTTCATCCGCTTCTTCTTCAAGCATTAGATCTGCTTTATTAAATACTAACCATACTGGCTTCTTCGCTAGTTTTTCGCTGTACTGCTCAAGCTCATCCATAATGGTCAGAGCATTTTGTGCAGGCTCACTTCCATCAATAGGTAAAATATCGATCATGTGAAGCAATACACGGCAACGCTCTAGGTGTTTCAAGAAACGAATGCCTAGACCAGCACCTTCAGCGGCACCTTCGATCAACCCAGGGATGTCAGCAACAACAAAGCTTTTCTCTGGCACAACACTCACTACACCCAAGCTTGGGATCAATGTAGTAAATGGATAGTCTGCAACCTTTGGTTTCGCTGCTGATACAGAGCGAATAAAAGTCGATTTACCAGCGTTTGGCAAACCTAGCATACCTACGTCAGCAAGCAGCAATAGTTCGAGGCGTAGTTCACGAACTTCACCTTTAGTACCCATGGTCTTTTGACGAGGAGCGCGGTTTACAGACGATTTAAAACGGGTGTTACCAAGACCGTGCCAACCACCTTTTGCAACCATCACTTTTTTGCCGTGTTCAGCCACTTCACCCACGATTTCATTGGTGTGGATATCCACAGCACGAGTACCTACAGGCACTTTCAGTGTAATATCTTTACCACGTTTACCAGTACAGTTGCCGCCACTACCGTTTTGACCACGTTCCGCTGCATAGAAACGCTGGAAACGATAGTCAACTAGTGTATTTAAGTTCTCATCAGCTTCGATGTAGACATCGCCACCGTCGCCGCCGTCGCCACCATCAGGGCCACCTTTCGTTACGAATTTTTCACGCCAAAAGCTAACAACGCCGTTACCGCCATCGCCTGCTTCGACTTTAATTACCGCTTCATCAACGAACTTCATTACTTACTCCGCATTACTTGCGTTGCAATATCACTTATTACCAGTGATATAAATTTTAGCAGATCCAGATTCATCGTGTTGACGAGAGATCTAAACCTACATATTGGAACAGATAAGGAGGGACTCTATATTCTTCTACTGAAGAACCCCTTCTTTTTTGCTCTGCATAAATAAAAAACCCCACCGTAACGGTAGGGCTTTTGAATTCAGTTAGGTATTAAATTTATTCAGCTTCGATGCTAACAAATTTACGGTTTTTAGGACCTTTAACTTCAAATTTCACTTTACCTTCAGTAAGAGCGAAAAGAGTATGGTCTTTACCGATACCAACGTTAGTGCCAGCGTGGAACTTAGTACCACGTTGACGAACGATGATGTTACCTGCTAATACAGATTCACCACCGAAACGCTTAACACCAAGACGTTTACTTTCTGAATCACGGCCGTTACGAGTAGAACCGCCAGCTTTTTTGTGTGCCATTGTTAAACTCTCCTAAGTTACTTAAGCGTTGATGCCAGTAATTTTCACTTCAGTGAACCACTGACGGTGGCCTTGTTGTTTACGAGAGTGCTTACGACGACGGAACTTAACGATTTTAACTTTATCGCCACGACCGTGTTGTACTACTTCAGCAGTAATTTTACCGCCTTCAACAAGAGGTGCACCAACAGTGATTTCTTCACCGTTAGCAACTAGAAGAACTTTATCAAATTCAACAGTTGCACCAGTTTCAACGTCTAATTTCTCTAAACGAAGAGTTTGACCTTCGCTTACACGGTGTTGTTTACCACCAGATTGGAAAACAGCGTACATATTTTACTCCGCTCTTTCCGCACAGCCTATGCTATATGTGAGCAATGAGGGTGTGCGCTAAACTAATCATCAATAGGGCGCAGATTCTACGTGAATGATGGTCCTATGACAAGCCATATTTTAAAAAAATTGGCGAAAAGCTAATCGCCAAACAAAAGTGCCGCAATCATGCCTTTATGACGTGTATTAATCAATGCTTTTTAGTGTATTATTCAACAATTCTAGAAGACAAAATGCCTTACAAGCTCTAACTTCAGCCGGATGTACAATGGATTTTAAAGCTATCCAAGCGCTTACTGCCGATGACATGGCAAAAGTGAATGAAACAATTCAAGCTCAACTCAACTCTGATGTCTCTTTGATCAATCAACTCGGGTTCTATATTGTCAGCAGCGGCGGCAAGCGTCTAAGACCTTTGTTAGCTGTGTTATCGGCAAAAGCTCTTGGCTATGAAGGGACTGCTCACACCACCGCCGCAGCGTTTATTGAATTCATCCATACAGCAACCCTGTTGCACGACGATGTCGTCGATGAATCTGACATGCGTCGAGGCAAAGAAACGGCAAATGCGGCATTTGGAAATGCGGCGAGCGTGTTGGTCGGCGACTTTATCTATACTCGTTCATTTCAAATGATGACAGAGCTAGGATCAATGAAGATCCTTAAGCTTATGAGCGATGCAGTAAACGTGATTGCGGAAGGTGAAGTTCAACAATTAATGAACTGCAACGATCCTAACACCACAGAAGAGCTGTACATGCAGGTCATCTATTCTAAAACTGCTCGTCTGTTCGAAGCGGCAACTCAAATCGGGGCAATTTTAGTTGATGCTCCTGAAGAAGTAGAAACGGCTTTACAGAACTATGGTAAATATTTAGGTACCGCATTCCAACTTATTGATGATGTCATGGATTACACTTCTGACGGCGAAGAAATGGGTAAGAATGTTGGTGACGACCTAGCAGAAGGCAAACCTACACTTCCGCTGCTGCATGCAATGCGCAATGGTACTGCTGAGCAAGCTGAAATGATTCGCGACGCAATTGAGCATGCAAACGGTATGGAACGTCTAAACGACATCCTCGCTGCAATGGAAGAAACAGGCTCTCTCACTTATACCGTCAACAAAGCATTGGAAGAAGCGGATAAAGCGATTGCACAGCTTGAAGTTCTGCAAGAGAGCGAATACAAGCAGGCCTTAGTGACTCTTGCCCATATGGCAGTGAATCGCAGCAAATAATCACAAATAATTATCCATAAAAAAGCCGCTCCATCTAGGAGCGGCTAGAAAATTGTTTAAACACTGAATTACTTAACGAACTCAACACCAGTTTGAATATCGCCGTTAAGTGTTTCTAACATGCCATCCAACGCAGCTTTTTCAAACTGGCTAAGCGGACCATAGCTCAACACTTCTTCTACTCCGTTTTTACCCAACTTAACTGGTTGAGCAAAGAAAGGAGCATGTTCACCGTTACCTTCAACATATGCGTATTCAATAACATCTTCACCTTGTAGAGCTTTGACTAAAGACAAACCGAATCGGCAAGCCGCTTGTCCCATTGATAGCGTTGCACTACCGCCACCCGCTTTTGCTTCTACAACTTCTGTACCTGCGTTTTGAATACGCTTGGTCAATGCTTCCACTTCTGCATCCGTAAACTCAACACCTTCTACTTGAGAAAGAAGAGGAAGAATCGTCACACCAGAGTGACCACCAATCACAGGAACGCGAACATCACCTGGGTCTTTCTGTTTAAGGTCCGCAACGAAAGTCTCAGCACGAATAACGTCCAGAGTCGTAACACCAAACAGCTTGCGTTTATCGTAAACACCCGCTTTTTTCAAAACTTCAGCAGCAATAGGAACTGTGGTATTCACTGGGTTAGTGATAATACCCACACACGCATTTGGGCAAACTACTGCAATGCGCTCTGCCAAAGATCTTACAATCCCAGCGTTCACATTGAATAGATCCGCACGATCCATACCCGGTTTACGAGCAACACCAGCTGAAATTAAAACAACATCAGAGCCTTCAAGAGCAGGAGTTGGGTCCTCACCACAATAGCCTTTAATAGAAACAGGGGTTGGTATATGACTTAAGTCCGCAGCAACACCAGGCGTTACTGGAGCAATATCATACAGGGCAAGATCTGATCCTGCTGGTAAACGGTTTTTAAGCAATAAAGCGAGGGCTTGACCAATGCCACCAGCGGCACCAATTACAGAGACTTTCATTATCGTTCTCCTTGTGAGTTTTTCTCTTATTTATGTTTTGTAGGGTAGTGTAATATCTGACCAAAAAATTATAGTAATCACAAGTTGATTACAAACAGTTAACGCCAGCTTTGCGACCTCGAACACTTCCTTGTCAACTCGCAAATCGTTAACTGAGTACTAACATATCCCTTGCCCTTTTAAATCTCCCTTTTTTCTCTCTCCCTGAGCCCGAATTCTACCGATTTAAAGTGACCTTTAAGACAGTTTTGAACCTTAATTTGCCTGCAAGTGAATATCTATGCGAGAATATGCACCATTATTGAATTAGTGGTAACAAAAATATGCGTAGTGCAGATAAACAAGACAACTTAGTCCGCGCTTTTAAAGCTTTATTAAAAGAAGAACGTTTTGGCTCTCAAGGCGATATCGTTGACGCTCTTAAAAATGAAGGCTTTGACAATATTAACCAATCTAAAGTCTCCCGCATGCTTACGAAATTCGGTGCTGTACGCACACGTAACGCAAAAATGGAAATGGTCTATTGCTTACCTGCAGAACTAGGCGTACCCACTGTATCAAGCTCTCTGAGAGAACTCGTACTGGATGTTGACTACAACAATGCGCTCGTGGTTATCCACACTGGTCCTGGTGCTGCTCAACTTATCGCTCGTTTACTTGATTCTCTAGGTAAATCTGAAGGTATCCTTGGCGTTGTAGCTGGTGACGATACTATCTTTATTACCCCTACGCTGAACATTACAACGAAGCAGCTATTTACCTCTGTTTGTGAACTGTTTGAGTACGCTGGTTAAATAGCCATCTGAGTGTAACTCATTAATCGCTATACATTATTACCTTTCTAGAAGTCACGTAATGGGATCAATTCGTGACTTTTTTGTATCTATAATCCACAAATCAATCATTCTTTGATCACTCAAAAATAATTCAACCCATGAATTACAAATTTGAAACATCATGAAACAATTCATTCTAAGTTAGTGGTAATACTTAGCTTTTATGACTACATTTTTAAACATCACTATTATTATGTGATGTTTTTTTGCTATTATCCTGACACTTTTTCAACATAAGGATTGAAAAAGCTACTGTTTCTCATGAAGAAACGACCAAAGCAGCTACACTTGTTTTGG
The DNA here is from genome assembly GCF_054051265.1 of Vibrio sp. C8. Taxonomy (NCBI): domain Bacteria; kingdom Pseudomonadati; phylum Pseudomonadota; class Gammaproteobacteria; order Vibrionales; family Vibrionaceae; genus Vibrio; species Vibrio sp. C8. The sequence goes on along the minus strand of NZ_JBPAOE010000013.1, from coordinate 51,746 downwards.
GTAATTATGAATGAAGGAAGGGAAATTCATGGCATTGAATAAAATTATAAAGGTCGGCGCTATTGCTGCAACTATCCTTGGTGCAGGCGTTGTTAACGCGCAAGAGTTCATCACAATCGGTACAGGTTCTGTCACTGGTGTTTATTACCCTACGGGTGGTGCAATCTGTAAGCTTGTTAACAAAGACCGTAAAGAACACAACATTCGCTGCTCTGTAGAATCTACCGGTGGTTCTATTTACAACGTAAATACAATTCGCTCAGGCGAGCTTGATTTCGGTATCGTGCAGTCTGACTGGCAATACCACGGCTACAACGGAACAAGTGAATTTGCAGAACAAGGCCCATACAAAAAATTACGCGCGATGTTCTCTCTTCACACAGAACCTTTTAACATCATCGCTCGTACTGATTCAGGCATTAATGGTGTAGCAGATCTTGCCGGTAAACGAGTAAACATTGGTAACCCAGGCTCTGGTGACCGTGCAACAATGCAAGTTGTTATGGATGCATTTGGCTGGACGAATGACAGCTTCACATTGGCTTCTGAACTCAAAGGCTCTGAGCGTTCTCAAGCATTGTGTGATAACAAAATCGACGCATTCATCTACATGGTTGGTCACCCAAATGGCTCAATCAAAGAAGCGACTACCTCATGTGACGCTAAGCTAGTTCCAGCAACTGGCGAACAGATCGACAAGATCGTTGAGGGCAACCCTTACTACGCATACAGCACAGTTCCTGCAGGTATGTACCGTGGCACAGATCAAGATGTGAAGAGCTTCGGTGTAGCAGCAACTCTAGTAACAACATCTGATGTTTCAGATGAAGTCGCTTACAACGTTGCAAAAGCAGTATTCGAAAACTTCGAAACTTTCACTCGTTTGCACCCTGCATTTGCAAACCTGAAGAAAGAAGACATGGTTAAAGCGGGTCTTTCTATCCCTCTTCACCCAGGTGCTGTGAAGTACTACAAAGAAATCGGTCTGCTAAAATAATTACTAGCAACTCCGACAATAAGGGGGCTTAGGCCTCCTTATTGTTAATCTCTATTTACGTTCAATATTTTGGGTTTTCGCTCATATTTAGAAAACCTCTCTTCGTTGTAACTCTTTACCATCATTAAAAGGATAATGTACATGACGCAGACAAATTCTCCGTCTCAAGATGTGCAAGAGATGGTCGCACAAGCGGATACAGGCGCCAGAAACCCAAGAGGTATTCCGGGTCGCATTTTGTGGTTTGTGCCACTATGTTGGTCATTATTCCAACTTTGGTACGCATCTCCGTTACCGTTCGTTTTTAATTTCGGCGTACTTAACGATACTCAAGCAAGAGCGATTCATTTATCGTTTGCTGTCTTTCTTGCCTTTACAGCCTATCCGGCTCTAAAGAATTCTTCACGAGACCGAATCCCGCTTATCGATTGGGTATTCGCACTTGTAGGTAGCTTTTGTGCTGCATACATCTATTTGTTCTACGCGCAATTAGCTGGCCGTTCAGGTGCACCAACCTTGCTCGATGTTGTTACAGCATCGGCAGGTATGTTATTGCTTTTGGAAGCAACTCGACGCGCGCTTGGTCCACCTTTAATGGCTGTAGCTGCAGTATTCTTGCTATATACCTTTGCTGGCCCATATATGCCAGAGGTTATCGCTCACAAAGGCGCGAGTTTAAATAAAGCAATGTCACATCTATGGTTAACCACCGAAGGTGTATTTGGTGTTGCTTTAGGTGTTTCAACTTCATTTGTATTCCTGTTTGTACTGTTTGGTGCAATGCTGGAAAGAGCGGGTGCAGGTGCCTACTTCATTAAAGTCGCTTTTTCTTTACTAGGACATATGCGTGGCGGCCCAGCAAAAGCGGCGGTTGTTGCATCCGGTTTATCAGGACTGGTTTCTGGTTCGTCGATTGCCAACGTTGTGACAACGGGTACGTTTACTATTCCTCTAATGAAGAAAGTTGGCTTCCCAGCATCAAAAGCTGGTGCTGTCGAAGTTGCAGCTTCAACTAATGGTCAGCTCACGCCGCCAATCATGGGCGCAGCTGCATTCTTGATGGTGGAGTACGTCGGCATTTCTTATGTAGAAGTGATCAAAGCTGCACTTTTACCAGCACTAATCTCGTACATCGCTTTGATCTACATTGTTCACTTAGAAGCGTGTAAAGCAGGCATGCAAGGTCTGCCAAGACGACACACTTCGACATTCTTACAAAGCATGCTCTCTTTCACCGGAACTATTCTGGCTATCTGTGTCATTAGTGCGGTGGTTTATTACGGGATTGGCTGGACAAAAGATGTCTTTGGCTCAGCGGCGACAGCGTTAGTGGGCATAGCGTTACTTGCTTCCTATGTTGCACTGGTTAAGGTATCTGCAAAGCATGCCAAAGATGGCGGGTTTAATCTTGACGAAGATATTCAAGAGATCCCTGATGTTGGCCCAACAGTAAAATCTGGTCTGCACTTTCTGCTACCGATTGTTGTTTTGGTTTGGTGTTTAACCGTTGAACGTTTTTCTCCGGGCTTATCAGCATTTTGGGCAACCGTCTTTATGATGTTCATTCTGCTGACACAGCGCCCATTGATGGCAGTGTTTAACCAATCAAATGATGCGGCTGAACAAGCAAAAGTAGGTGTTGTCGATTTACTTGAAAGCTTAGTTTCTGGTGCTCGAAACATGATTGGTATTGGGGTTGCAACCGCAGCTGCCGGCACGGTCGTGGGTGTGGTAACGCTGACTGGTATTGGCCTTGTGATGACAGACTTCGTTGAGTTCATCTCAGGCGGTAGCGTGATTATGATGCTACTGTTTACCGCTGTGATCAGCCTGATTTTAGGTATGGGCTTACCAACAACTGCAAACTACATTGTAGTTTCAACTTTGATGGCTCCAGTTATTGTGACTCTTGGTGCTCAACACGGATTGATCATCCCACTTATCGCTGTTCACTTATTTGTGTTCTATTTCGGTATTTTGGCTGACGATACTCCGCCTGTAGGTCTTGCAGCGTTTGCCGCAGCTGCGATTGCCAAATCAGACCCAATTCGCACCGGTATCCAAGGTTTTACCTACGACATACGAACCGCCATTTTGCCGTTTATGTTTGTGTTCAACACCCAGCTACTGCTAATGGGGATTGATACTTGGTGGCATCTAGGGTTAACCATCATCTCATCCATTATTGCGATGTTGCTGTTCTCAGCCGCGACACAAGGTTGGTGGTTTACCAAGACAAAATGGTGGGAAGTTGTTGCTCTGCTCGCTTTAACATTTACTTTCTTCCGCCCAGGTTTCTGGTGGGATATGGTTTACCCAGCACAAGAAGTGCATCCGGGTGTTGAGCTTGCTCAAATCGTAGAACAGACGCCAATTGGTGAGCCGGTACAAATGCTTGTTGCTGGTGAGACCATTGACGGTAACTTCGTATCTAAGACGGTGCTACTGCCATTTGATGACAGAGCTGCTACTCCAGAAGAACGTATTTCTTCTATGGGTCTAATGCTCAACAATGATGGTGAGAAAATGATCGTTGATATGGTGGAGTTCGGCAGCCCAGCAGAATCAGCGGGTATCGATTTTGGATGGGAAATTGAATCGATCATTATTGATAGTGAACGACCAATGAAAGAATGGGTATTCCTTCCAGCTCTACTCCTGACAGTGCTACTTGGCTGGAATCAACGAAGAAGAGCGAAAAAAGAGCAAGTTATAGCCTAACCTTTCGTCTGGCTAGTTCAATAAGGGAATAGCCAGACATTATCACTCAGAGAAATAACATTATGTATAAACACATTCTTGTTCCTGTTGATTTAAATGAGCACGGTTTCTGTGACAAGGCTGTTGAACATGCGGTTTGGCATGCAAAACAGAACAACGCTAAAGTTCATCTGCTCAATGTTCTGCCTGGCATTCACATGTCGATGGTTGCTACCTACTTCCCTAAAGAAGCGGCAAAACAAATGAAAGAAGATGTGAAACAACAACTGAAAAAATTTGCACAGCAGTTCAGCACTGACGGCGTTGAATTTGAAGTGTATGTTGCAGAAGGGAAAGCTTATAGCACCATTCTTGATTACGCTAAAAAGGTTCACGCAGATTTGATTATTATGCCGAGTCACAAACGATCTCGAATCGATAAAGTGGTATTAGGTTCTGTCGCCAGCAAAGTTGTTGAAAACTCCCCTGTCAATGTACTGGTTATCAAACCAACGGGTCTATAAAAGATTAACAATAGAGAAAGGCGCTTAATGCGCCTTTTTTGTTAGTTTTTACCTATCACACTAATTCAAAAACACCACTAGCAATAATGCGAATAGTTATCAATAATGACCCCAACAAAGAAAACAAGATTGGGCACATTATGAAAAAGACTATCAGTTTTGCAGCATTACACTTCAGCATTGCTTTTACCGTTGCATACGTACTGACAGGCGACATCATTCTAGGCAGCCTGATCGCAATGCTTGAGCCAATGGTGAACACTGTAGCATTCTACTTCCACGAGAAAGTTTGGGACAGATACGCTCCGCTACAGCGCTATGCTCATAACCCAAGAATCAAAACCATGAGCTTTGCTGTTATTCACTACACAGTGGCATTTAATGTGGCATACATACTAACAGGCAGCTGGTTAATTGGTGGAGTGATGGCGCTGATTGAACCAAGTTTTAACACTTGTGCTTACTACTTCCATGAAAAATTCTGGCAGAGCAAAGCCAATCATAATCACTGGCAATGTGCTCACTAAGAGAAAACCCCAACTCTAAGAGCTAGGGCTTTTGGTTTCTAATCTATACAAAGTGAGTCACGCAAAACTCTCTAGATAGACCGAGCTGACACACTTTTCTCTGCCCATCCAACTGAATGCTTAACTCATAAAGATCTTTCGGATTTGGATTAGCTTTGTCGTAATACTTCGGGGCGTCGACCTGAAATAGTGCACTGACATGGTCACTGCGGATATCAATTGGCAACTGATACGTCATACCATCGAACTTAACTGCTGCTGAGACTAGACCCGGAGAGAACGTAGTGAAGTACAAATTCACCAACAACTCACAACCGCCACCGTAGTGCCAGATTTGTTCTGTAGTGATCGAGCCTAAACGTACATGACGGATGAACTGCAAATAAGGCTCACGCCAAATGCCTATTCTGTCATCGTACTTTTTCACGTCTTCACTCAATAAACAGACTTCAACTTCAGCGATTTCTTCATCCAGCAGCCAATCTTCATCTTGTTCCAGAAAGAGGATCTCAAAACGATTTCTCCCCAGTGTTAAATGCGGAAGAACATCTTTTCGATAGACCTTCTGAGAGCCATCGCAATCAAACAGAGCGACACCGTTCAAACGGACTTCCGCATGATAATCAATACCTTCCAGAACAAGGTCAACGGCTCCGAAGTTCAACATGCTCTCATCGACTTCAATATCGTGCATGAGATGCCATTCCTGATGTGCAATCTCGCCTTCAGATAAAGTTTGAGGTAACACAGCACTGAGTGGTGACGGAAAAGTGATATCGTCCTGAGGTATGGATAAATCGGTGAGCGGTGAAAGTTGCCATAAACCGGCGAGAGAAAGCTGCATAATATTCTTATTGGATGAATTTTTTTATAGAAGAGTTGGCACCATTTAAACATAGTGCTAATAAAAAATACCAGCCTAGGCTGGTATCTATATTAAGACTTACTCTTCATCATCGTCTTCATCTTCGTCAGGGTACAAGGCATCTTCGCCCTCGTAGAAAGTACCCCATCCGTCATAGATGATGTCGTATTTTTCAGCTAGATTAACCAGTTTTTCAACTTGAGCGTCGATCGCTGCTGGATCAAGAGCAGACTGCATAGTTGCATCAAAGCACAGCAGTTTACTGCCGTCTTCATCTTCTGCTTCTTCAGCTTCAAGAACTTCAAAGCCCATTTTAAAAGCTTCAACAGCAGCTTTTTCTAGCTTTTCGAAATCTTCAGCGAAAAAGTGGTGTTCAATCTCATACAGCGCTTCAGGATCACTGCCATCTTCCAGCAGTGCTTGAATGATTTCGCGAGTATCTTCCTTTTGAATTTCTAGGAAGTCTTCCACTGATAGATAATCATCTTGTTGAGGCATAAAAATGTGCTCCAAAGTGTACAAAAAGGGTATCAATTTAATTGCGCGCAATATCGCATGGATCGTTGTGAATTACCACCTGCATAACGATCTTAAAACGATCTTTCTGGTAATAACCACTTTACTGCTAACAAGTCATTCTCTACTAACAAGCAATAAAGCCTACAACAATCCATAGGCTTTGCTTTAATGCTTCTAGCTGGAAGACACGGTTATTCCGTGCCACCCACGGTCAACGCATCCAATTTCAGTGTCGGCTGACCAACACCTACTGGCACACTTTGTCCAGCCTTGCCGCACACACCAACACCACGGTCAATGCTCAGGTCATTACCCACCATTGACACTTGCTGCATTGCTTCAATACCAGAACCGATTAAAGTTGCACCTTTAATTGGGCGAGTCACTTTACCGTTTTCAATTAAGTATGCTTCTGATGCAGAAAACACGAACTTACCGGAGGTGATATCAACCTGACCACCACCAAAGTTAGGCGCATACACCCCTTTCTTCACCGTAGAGATGATCTCTTCAGGAGTATGTTGACCCGGCAGCATGTAAGTGTTGGTCATTCGCGGCATTGGCAGATGAGCATAAGACTCACGACGGCCGTTACCCGTTGGAGCAACGCCCATTAAACGCGCGTTGAGTTTATCTTGCATATAGCCTTTAAGAACACCGTTTTCGATCAGTACATTGTATTGACCATTCACACCTTCATCGTCCACGTTCAGTGAACCACGAAGATCTTTCAAAGTGCCATCATCGACAATAGTACAAAGATCAGAAGTCACTTTCTGTCCGATTTTGCCAGAGAATACTGATGACTCTTTACGGTTGAAGTCGCCTTCTAAACCATGGCCTACCGCTTCATGCAGTAGAACACCCGGCCAACCAGAACCTAATACCACTGGCATAGTGCCCGCAGGTGCTGCATCGGCTTCTAAGTTAACCAGTGCCTGACGGATCGCTTCATCTGCATAAGCAAAAACGATCTTCTGTCCGTTCTCTTCATTTAAGAAATAGTCGTAGGTAAAACGGCCACCGCCACCAGCACTGCCGCGTTCACGGCGATCGCCACGTTGCGCTAATACGCTGATAGATAAACGAACTAATGGACGAATATCGCCAGCGTAAGTGCCGTCTGTCGCCGCAACTAACACTTGTTCATGTACACCACTCAGGCTTACAGAGACTTCTTGAACGAGTGGTTCTTTGGTGCGGATGTAAGCATCTATCTGCTGTAGTAATTCTGTTTTCTTTTGTTTTTCCCAGCTTTCTAATGGGTTAACAGCCGCATAGTAGGTTTGGTTACTATTACGCTTAAAGGCTTGTACCGATGCATTCTGCCCTTGCTGTGCAATACCGCGCGCAGCAATCGCACTTTGCTGTAAACCTTCTAACTGAATTTGGTCGGAATACGCGAAACCTGTTTTCTCGCCGGTGACAGCTCGCACACCCACACCACAGTCGATGTTGAATGAACCATCTTTGATAATGCTGTCTTCTAAAATCAAAGACTCATGCCAGCTAGACTGGAAATAAATATCTGCATAATCAATCTGGCGGGTTGCGATGCTCGACAGAGTATCGGCAATATCTTGCTCAGTAAGCCCTGCCGGTTTTAATAATGCTTCTTCAATGCGGGTTATACTCATGTTTAGCTCTTTTTCTCTATAAATTGCTTATGAAAGAATAAATTGATTGCGAAAGCGTGTGTGGGCACTAATAGGCATAGCAGCACGCACACTCTCTATTTGTTCTAACTCGATATCAACAATCAGACTTGCAGCATCTTGCTCTAGTGAAGCAATGATCTCACCCCAAGGACTGATCACCATTGAATGCCCCCAAGTTTCTCTTCCGCAAGCATGATGGCCACCTTGACCAACTGCGATAACCCAACACTGGTTTTCTATCGCACGAGCTCTTAGAAGCACTTCCCAGTGCGCCTTGCCAGTTACGGCAGTAAACGCAGCAGGTACCAACAGTATCTGGGCTCCTAATCGACGTAATTCTGCATACAGATTAGGGAATCGAACATCATAACAGATGGACAAACCCAGCTTAGCAAAGGTCGTTTCTGCCACAACGATATCGTTACCCGGAGTAAACGTTTCTGATTCACGATAACGCTTGTGACCATCAGCAACGTCAACATCAAACATGTGCAGCTTATCATAGTGAGCCACAATATGACCTTGCGGATTAAACAGAACGGATGTGGTAGTCACGCCTTGAGTCTCCGCTGAAGTTCGGCGAATCGGCATACTACCGATGAGAACCCAAACCTGCTGCTCTACAGCTAAGCGCGATATTCTTGCCTGAATAGGCCCATCACCCAGTTCTTCAGCACTGTTGTGGTAGTCCTCTTTGTTACCAAACACTACCGCATTTTCTGGGGTAACCACCCACTTAGCGCCTTGCTTTGCCAACTGCGTAGTTTGCTGTTCAATATAAGTGAGATTCTCATTCACATCCGAGCTGGATGTCATTTGAATTAAACCAATACGTTCCATGTAAATAGCCCAACCTACTTTTGTCTGACTTATTTTGCGAGATCTCTAAGTTTTTTCGGCAGCTTAAATTCACCGCGACTACGAGAGAGTTCTTTTACTGTCGGTGAATCCATCGGACCTTTCACCTCATAATTTACTTCGGTGAAAACTTCGACTACAGGTGCTATCACCGTGGTAATAGCCAACACATATAACGCCGTTTGTGGCGTTACTGCAAATGCGGTCAGTACAGGAATACCTGAAGTAATATCCGGCACGAAGTTAACTTCTGCATCTACAGTACGAGTATTGAGATCTGCTAATCCCTTGATGGTCATGTCACCAGCAATGGCATCCATCTTTATATCATTGGTAACAAAAATACCTTTATCAACTTCACCGCTGCCAGTGATCGAATCAAAGGCCATACCTTTATCGAATACATCACTGAAATCGAGCTGCATTTTACGAATGATAGAGTCTAAGCTGAACAGTCCCAAGAACTTCGCAGCACCGCTGACATCGGATATCACCCCTTTACCCAGTTCCGTTTTTACATTGCCTTGAACGGTATTGACCTTCATCGACCAAGGAGCTCCATCCCATTGTAAATCAGTCCACATGTTGAACGAGGCTTTTTGAATCCCAGAGCTGATACCGAATCGTTCCATCAGGTCGCTGTTGTTTTCACCCTGAACTTCAAACTTTAGCTTAGTGTGGCTGGTTGTGTCGGTCAGTGTCCAGTCACCACTCATATGAACGGTATTGGTACCACTCACAACATCCACTTTTTTCCACTCCAGAGTGTTACCTCTACGCTGGAAGTCCATATTCACTTTGCCGACTTTATAACCTTGCAGCCAAAAATCGTTAATCACCAGAGTAAGATTCGGCATCAGGCGATGAAACTCTCGATCAAACTCTGAAATCAGAGGGTCAGATTGTTTAGTATGCGCTGCCAATAAAGGTTTCGGCTGTTCTTCATCTAACGATGGAACAAATACATGCAGACGATCGAAAGAGACCGATAAATCATAAGGCTGAATATAATTGGCTTGCCCTTTTGCTTCTTGGCTTTCCAAGTTCATCACCCAGCCAAGGCCTTTCCGACGCGCATTAAAGTCAACATCGTGCCATTCAATCTCGGCAAGGGTCAGTTCTTGAGTTTTTAGATCGACACGTTGTGGAACTGGAATCTCCGGAGTGTTCATTTTATCTAGACTTGACTTGCCCGCTTTAGCGACAGGCACATCATTCATCACAGAAATCCAGTCATCTAAGTTAAATCGGTCAAGACGAATCTGAGCATGATGCCCCACCACTGGACTAATTTTAAAACCACCTTGCCCAAGTACTAAGTTAGTCGCTGTTAACACGGGTGTTTTAGGTCTAATATCAATCTCAGCCTGATACTTGGCTTGAGGAAGCTGAAGACGCGCAGTAATCGACTCCTGATTCCCTGAAGCCTGCAGATGCGCTTTGCCCGCTGTTTTCGTTTGCTTTGCCAATGGGTACGGGTATTCACTCGACACCATTTTCAGGTCTGCGGTGCTATCTATCTGGTAAGTAAAGCCAACATCGTTTAACTGCAAAGCCACACTGGTTTGCCACGGTGCGTGGCCTTTCAGACGTTTAAGCCAACGTTCCCCAACATAAGGCACCAGAGGTTTCACATCCCAGTCACCGATAACATCAATGTTTACCGCATAACCTTGAGGCGTACTTTCGCCCTGAAAATCAAAAGAGATCGGTTGTTTTAACAACTTGGATGACAAGCCTGCAGCGGTAATCACGTCGTTGTCGAAGTTAATGCGACCGGATACCGAATCCAACATCATTGGTGGAGCATCAATATCCACATGATTTTTTGACAAGTCAGCCCAACCCCAAGCCCGAGGTTCTTTGTCTCGGGTAAACGGGATATTTAACTGAAATTCAGAAGTAACTTCACCGCTCACTTGAACGGCGTTAAGCGCCGCACCCACAGAGTCAACAAGCGGGGTCGCCGTCATATACGCCCGAACGTCATTCCCTTCCGCCACAGCACTGGCTTCAATCTCGATATGACCATCTGGCGCTAAACTTGGGATGCGCCCGGTGATTCGTTTGGCTCTCACATCCATTAAGGTTGCCGCATTTGAATCCAAATACATGGCAGCGTTTTCGAACAACAAATCCAATTGCAAATTAGTGATCGTCGGCCAAGCAGTATCAAAACTAAATTTTCCTTCTTTCAGCCCAACCCATGCTTGAAATACGCCATTATGATCCTGATACGGAAATGAGCCTAAATCGCCATACCAAATCAGTTTAGCGGTATCTACTCGACCACCTTGAATGGCGGTAGACAAGTAGTCCGTCAAGTCATCGCCCAGCGCAAGAGTTGGCAAGTAGCGCCAAGTCTCACCCGCATTATAAGCATCCGCTTCTAGATAAAATGACAAGAATGGACTTTTATCGTGAGGAAAATCGAGACGAAATGCGCCTAATGCCTGCAAGTCAGGAGTAGCAACGGTGACTTTGTCGGCCCAAAGTGACCAGCCTTCACTGTCTGTTTGCCAAACTAAATTCACATCACCATGACGAATGTTCAGTGGCGCCTGAAACACATCGCCATACGGCAAGGTATCATCAATCAAGGTGGCATGGATTTTTGCAATATCAGCAGAACCGCTAATCTTTGCCTGAAGTTGATGCACTTCAGGAAGTAAATACCATTGTGCGATTCGACCATCCGTTAGCTGCGCAGAATAACGCAATGAGTCGATGTTTTGTCCCATAGAAACTCGGATATCTTCCAATAATCCGCCCGGTTTCAGGTCATTAATCAGTTTGGTCGATTGCTGAGAATTTGGCATCAAAGCCGCTAGAGGCAAGAGCGTTTCTACATCTATTTGAGAAAAATTTAACGTCCAACCTTCCGGTTGCCAATCAAGAGCAACATCGAGATCTGGCCAAGCTGTATCATTGGTACGTAACTGCAAAGAGTGGGCATTAACCTGCCACCCTTTGTCAGCAGGCATTAGCTTAACAATGCCAGACTCCAGTAAGAGTTCGTTGGTACTGCCTTCTTCCCCCCAGATAAGCTCTGACGGTTTCAGCTCAACGTAGCCATCAACGGGTTGATTGTGATTCAGGGTCATCCACGCGTTAAAGCTTACTCTTCCGCGCTCAATACCTGTTTCTTCTTTCAGGTAACGAGTTAACCAAGGGGTAACGCGCAGATTGTCGGCACTCGCATAGAAATCACCAGAAATATCAAGCAGTGAGCCATGGTCTTCAAAGTCAGCACTTACTAACAGAGAGTTGATATTAGCATCCGCTAAGCTCACTTCACCTTCTGCAAAATGGTGAGAACCTTTGTTCCGCCAACGCAACTTAGCGATATCAAGCTGTCGAATTTCGCCTGTCATTGTCTGGTACAAAATTGTTGAGTTAAGAAGCGAAAAATTATCAAGTTGGCGTAAGAACAGGTCGTCCAGCAGTTGCACAACTTGTCCTTCATTGCTCGCCTCAGAGTTTGCTTCAGATCTATCATCGCGATCAGAACTAGCAATACGGTTCCAGTCAATTGAACTGATATCCAACTTCATGCCATGAATGCTCATATCCGCTATCACCGGCTGGCGGTTTAGCAGAGACTGAAATAAGTCAAATTCGATATCAATTTGCTGAGTAGATATGTGGATTTTACTGCTTACGGGAAGTTCTGCTCTAACTGCTTTGAGGGCGAGCGAAGGGTGCGTGTTTTTCCAAAAACCACGCACATCGGTCACTTTGAACTGTATGTTTGTTTGCTGAGTCGCCCAGCGTTCGATTTCACTTTGGTAGCGATTCATTTCAGGCAGCAGTACCCGCAAAGCAGTTACCACAACGGCCAATAACACTAATAGGCTAACAATAAGCCATAAAATAAATCGCCCAAGGCGGGTAAAGGTTGAGCTCACTCAATATCCTTTTACATCATCACAACATCAAATTGTTCTTGGATATACAGAGGTTCTGCTTGAATACGAACTTCTTTACCAATAAACAGCTCCAGCTCAGCAAGCGCATGAGACTCATCTCCTTGCAAAGTCTCTGCCACTGCAGGAGATGCATACACAACAAACTTGTCTGAGTCGTAGGCTCGATTCACTCTCGTAATTTCGCGCAGTATTTCAAAGCAAACCGTTTCAACGGTTTTCACCGCACCACGACCTTCACAAGTTGGACAAGTAGAACACAGAACATGTTCAATACTTTCTCGTGTACGTTTACGAGTCATCTCGACTAATCCCAACTGCGTAAATCCGTTGATATTCGTTTTGACTCGGTCTTTACTGAGTGCTGCTTCCAGCGAAGCAAGTACTCGCTTGCGGTGATCATCGGAAGCCATATCGATAAAGTCGATAATGATAATGCCGCCTAGATTTCGTAAACGCAGTTGGCGAGCGATCGCCTGTGTTGCTTCGATGTTGGTATTGAAAATTGTCTCTTCGAGATTACGGCGGCCGACAAAAGCGCCAGTGTTAATATCAACCGTAGTCATGGCTTCTGTCTGATCGATAATCAAATAGCCACCAGATTTAAGCTCCACTTTACGCTCCAAAGAACGTTGGACTTCGTTCTCCGTGTCGTACATATCAAAAATGGGTTTATCACCTTCGTATAGCTCAAGTTTGTCGGTCAACTCTGGAACGAATTCGGATGTGAACTCTTTGAGGTTTTCGAATTCTAGACGTGAATCGACCATTATGCTGGTCAGTTCTGTACCGACAAAATCACGAATAATACGTTGAGACAACCCTGGTTCACCGTACAGCGTTGAACGAGTTTTGTTTTTCGCACGTCGCTCCATGACTTTGACCCAAAGGCGTTTGAGGAAAGCGGCATCTTGCGCCAATTCTTTCTCATCCGCACCTTCAGCCGCGGTACGAATGATGAATCCACCATTCTCATCGCAATACTGTGCCACTACTGCTTTTAGGCGATTACGTTCAGCTTCACTTTCAATTCGCTGAGAAACACCTACGTGCGCAGAACCCGGCATGTAGACCAAATAACGCGATGGTAAAGTGATATCTGTGGTTAAGCGGGCACCTTTGGTTCCCAAAGGGTCTTTCACGACTTGCACAACAATGTCCTGACCTTGGCGAACCAATTCAGATATGTCGCGCACTTGGAACTGTTGTTTTTCGTTTTCCGCCACACATTCTGTGTGAGGAACGATATCTGAAGCGTGTAAAAAAGCAGCTTTGTCTAGACCAATATCCACAAAGGCCGCTTGCATACCAGGTAAAACTCGACTGACTTTACCCTTGTAGATGTTTCCGACAATGCCTCTTTTTGCTTCACGTTCAATATGGATCTCTTGAAGAACTCCACCTTCGATCATTGCCACCCGTGTTTCACTCGGTGTGACATTCAAGATCAACTCTGCACTCATGAGCGCACCTCAATTTTTAATAATACTAAAATATAAATTCGTGCAAGAGCTGGTCAGTTTCATAGAGCGGTAATCCCACCACTGCGTGATAGCTACCTTCAATCCTAGTTACAAATCGCCCACCCAATCCTTGAATGCCATAACTGCCAGCTTTATCGCAAGGCTCACCACTTTGCCAATATTGTTCGATTTCTTGTTCTGACAAGGGTTTAAACCACACATCTGTGGTGACGACCACAGAACGATGTTTTTCTTTTGCAGCGACCGTTACGGCCGTCATTACTTGATGCTGGGTTCCCGAAAGATACTCAAGCATCTCTTTGGCGTGAGAAAAGTTTTGTGGCTTTTCTAATACGCGATTGTCTTGAACCACTATTGTGTCCGAGCCTAAAACCACATAGTCCTGCTCGTCCACATTCAGATTAGTCGCGTTTTGTTTAACCAGTTCTAAGCCAGCCAAAGCCTTATCACGCGACAAACGTTCTACATATTGAACGGGAGATTCACCGTCTAAACGCTTCTCCTCAACATTTGGGACTAACACGTCAAAGTCATATCCCAATTGAGAGAGAAGTTCTCGGCGTCTAGGTGAACCTGACGCCAGAATTAATCGTTGTTTGTTCATTTTATTTTATGTGCCAATGACGTCGAACGCGGCGCAGCAATAAAAACATCCATGGCCAAAGTATACAGCTAATTAACCCACTCCAGAGAGACAATGGGTTAAATGTGACATCCTGAATGAGATATTCACCAAAGAATATCAACACTTCAAGCGCCATAGCGAGCAGACCAACCACAAAAGCTTGCTGCCAAAGTGCCATATTTCGCATCACTAGGAAGTTCATTGCAACAATGTAAATCACGATAGACATCATCATCCCTCGGATACCGAGAGTCGAGCCTAATAACAGATCCCAAAGAAGACCCACCACAAGTGCAGAGCCGACATTGACACGATGAGGTAATGCAAGAACCCAGTAACAGGTCACCAACAAGATCCATGATGGTCTCAACAGATCAAGGGAACCCGGCCAAGGGATCGTCTGGAATATTAAGGCACACAGGAAAGAGCCCCAAATAACAAATCGGCCTCCCCAATCACTACTGCCCATCTGTTACGCCCTCTTCAATATCTTCTGGGTTTGCGAGTAATACTTTTTGTTGGCGGTCTTCATTCGGCCAAATCAATAGCAGGTAACGTAAGCGATCAAAATCAACCACTGGCTTCGCTTTTATGGAGGCAAATTCACGACGAGTATCTTTATCAACATCGGTAATGTATGCAACCGGATATCCTTCTGGATACACACCACCAAGGCCAGACGTTACCAACATGTCACCGACATCGATATCGGTACTGGTTGGAATATGCTCTAACTGGATTTCATCACTTTGCCCGTTACCAGAAGCAATCACTCGAATATCGTTGCGGATATTCTGCACTGGTATGGCGTTGTTTGGGTCGATAAGCAGTAATACACGGCTATTGTGTGCGGCAACAAACGTTACCTGACCAACAATACCTTTTTCATTGATGACAGGCTGACCTTCGTAGACACCGTCAGTTCTGCCCTTATCAATCACCACCTGATGGCGATATGGTGACGTATCAACAGCCATTACTTCTGTAACAACTTTCTTCTCATCACGGACAAATTCAGAACCAAGCAATTTACGTAAACGTTGGTTTTCTTCACGATATTGATCAAGCAAAGTTAAGTCACTTTTAAGCGTCATAACTTCACGTTTAAGATTTTGATTCGAACTCAACAGTTGATCACGAGTGCTGAACAGAGAGTAAAAATCGTTAAACATGGTACGCGGCAAATCTGCAGCATACTGAATAGGCGCTACTAGGCTATTGAGCAAATAACGTACATTTGCGAATGCTCCTAAACGACTATCAGCCAGCATTAGGCTGGCTGATAACATGACCGCGAAGAACAGTCGTTGTTGGAGAGATGGTCCTCGACCAAATATTGGCTTCATCTTATAACAATCCTATTGGGCACCTCATTACAAGGTGCCTGACAAGCCATTACTCATCGCTGAACAGATCACCGCCATGCATATCGATCATTTCTAAAGCTTTACCGCCGCCACGAGCTACACAAGTTAGTGGTTCTTCAGCGATCACAACAGGAATGCCGGTTTCTTCCGTTAATAGACGATCAAGATCTTTCAGTAGTGCACCACCACCCGTCAGAACCATACCATTTTCAGAGATATCAGAAGCCAGTTCTGGTGGACATTGTTCAAGGGCAACCATCACAGCAGAAACGATACCCGTTAGCGGCTCTTGCAGTGCTTCCAAAATTTCGTTTGAGTTTAGTGTAAAGCTACGTGGAACACCTTCAGCTAGGTTACGACCACGAACTTCAATTTCCATTACTTCATCGCCAGGGTAAGCCGAACCGATTTCGTGCTTAATTTTCTCAGCGGTTGCTTCACCGATTAAGCTGCCGTAGTTACGACGAACATAGTTGATGATAGCTTCATCAAAACGGTCACCACCGATACGAACAGAAGAAGAGTAAACAACACCGTTCAATGAGATAACTGCAACTTCCGTTGTACCACCACCGATATCAACCACCATTGAACCTGTTGGCTCAGAAACACGTAGGCCAGCACCAATTGCTGCTGCCATTGGTTCGTCAATAAGGTGCACTTCGCGTGCGCCTGCACCTAGTGCAGATTCACGAATCGCACGACGCTCAACTTGAGTGGAACCACAAGGAACACAAACGAGTACGCGTGGGCTTGGTTTTAGGAAACTGTTGTCATGTACTTGACGAATAAAATGCTGAAGCATTTTTTCAGTCACGTAGAAGTCAGCAATAACACCATCTTTCATTGGACGAATTGCAGAGATATTACCCGGCGTACGACCTAACATTTGCTTAGCTGCATGACCGACAGCGGCTACAGTCTTACCACCACGACCTTTGTCTTGTCGAATAGCAACTACAGATGGTTCATCAAGGACAATGCCTTGACCTTTAACATAAATAAGAGTGTTGGCGGTACCTAAATCGATCGATAGGTCGTTTGAAAACATGCCACGAAGTTTTTTGAACATATTCTTCGTTCGTCCTGCAAGTAATAATAAAGAGAGAAAATTGCACTAAATGTACCAATGCCTTGCCGTCACAGCAAGGCATTGAAGCATAAACATGGACTCAAACACGCAATTTCTAACAGTTTCCTAACTTAGGTTAGGGAAAATTGCTTGCTATTGTCCTGTTAGCCCACTTTCCCCTCGGAAAATAATTCGATCGTTGCCACGGTAGACACCGAAAGTCACAACTGCGGACGGATCTTCATCGCCCCGATCGCGCCAGTTGTATTGTAACCAAGGTTGATTTGTATAACTTGTACCACAGCTTACATTCATTTCTGATAATTGTGGTGAAGTATCTGACATTCTGAGCCAAAAACGGATTTGCTCTCTCAAAGAACTCGCATCCACATAAGAATGCGGCTTAGCAGAAAGCTTATTGCTAACACCATTTTTTACTGCAACGGCAGCATCCGCACCTTGAAGTGATGCACTCGAAGCAGCTCCAGAACTGGACCAAACGGTTTGCTGGCAAATATACCCGCCGAGAGAGACAAACGTCGAACCTGAGTCTTGCTCGTTTTCGATAAACCTTGAGCCATTCCAGTACTCAGTACGCAGAGGAATATAAATGGTACTGGTTGAGGTTCCGCCCACATCATCGAGAACCATGCGACCGTAACGGATATCGGGTTGAGCTGAAAATGGCTTACCTGTGTCCAAGGTAACGCCTGAGCTTATGAGCTCTAGGTTAGGAGCCTCTGATATTTTGAAATCCACACCATCGACTTTCACACCTGATGAATTTGCAGTGACACGAAGTCCAAAACCATCTTCATACGGACCGTCTGCACGAGTAATTAAAGGACTAGAGGTAGTTTGTAACTTATTAAATTGAAATGGCGCATCACTCACCTGCAACTGAGCACCAGACCATTGACTGCTGCCATCCCAGAAATGCAGAGCATAATCTTCAACACGAGAACCGAATTCACTGTTGTCATCAGAAGTGTCAACCGCAAGAAGCTTCACATCCGCAATCAGGCTCGGACTAAAACTGCTGTAGTTGGTCGTCGCCCCACCCTGCATATTTTGTGCTTCAACGACAAAATCATAGGCAATGGGCTGCCCCATATACATAAATTCATCATGGTTTGATGAGTAATTCCAACTGTTGCTGATAAGCGATAACCACGCCGGATAGAAACGGCCAATCTCTCGATATCCCTGATTGATATTCATGCCCAAATAGTTTGCTTGAGTATCAGCATTTACACGCAGAACACCGACTTCACTCCACGATAAACCGCTAAATGGCAAGTAGCTATTGCTAACGCCTTCGCTATTGCTAAGCGCGAGTGTTCCTGACAATGTACCATCAGCCCCGCCACTTGGTTGGGCAACAGTATGAGTCAGTTCAACAGTGGAGTTCAGATCACTACCTGCAATGAAAAAATTCTGTGTAACGGGAGAACTACAGTAACTCGACGTTTCTATGGCTTCACTACCACTCACAGGATCACTGTCATTGCCAGTTGAAACCCAACGCAGTGGTCGAACATTTAGCGCAAAAGCATTACCAGCAGAGGTAAAACCAGCGCTGGAAGCGTCATTAATATTACCGTTCATGGGTGTATTATTTGGTGAGCAAAGTGCGAGTGTCCACGGACGGGAGTAAACAGTGAACTGGCCTTTTAGCGTACCATTGCCGTCAATTGGGCAATCATCCAATTCGGTACAATCAAAACTATCATCGGTAAGAGTTACAGTCACTGTCCCTGAATCTTCTAGCATCAAGCCACTACTTGTTGCAGTTGAAATGCCTTCCACCAGAACTGGAGAGAAAGTTAAAACACCTACGCCGTTGCTGGGTTCTTCCCACTGCCAACTCACATTAGGTTGCCCGTTATACCCGACATCCACTTGCTCTCCGCTACTGCACGCCAAAGCGGATACGGTTGCCAGTTGTTGTTTATTAGCAATGACATACTGATCGTCGGCGGCAAATTTATACGGGACAAACTGATAGCTACCTGATACAGAATTAACATCCGAATAACCGTCCAAACTTGCATTAACGGAAATCGTCTTACTCTCACCATTACTGGATAAACCAATTGTTGCCGATCCATTGGTGATAGCAACACTAGTCTCAACACCATTAACGCTAACCGTGGCGGTTCCATTAAAATCTGTTGCAACAGCGCCATTAGACATGACAGTTAAAGTTGGAGATAAAGATTCACAGACAAGGGCGATATCGGAAGTTGGCAAGAGAACTAACGTGTAGTCATCTTCAGGTTGTTCAGTTAAACAGGCGCCTTCACCGATAATATTGATGTCTTGCGTTGACATTGTTAGCGTATTAGCCGTAATCGCTCCTCGAATCGATATTGGATTACTAAAGGTCACTCTGTCTGCCAATATCTGTGCAGCAAAGTCAATGTTAGGAGTACTAAACGCCAGTGATGCTGAGGGTCCATAAATAATCAGGTCTTTCTTGCCACCGACATCGATAGTTTCTACTGCATTACTCTGAGTTAGTGAGGTGACAAGATTAATTGTAACGTCGGAATGTACCTTTAATGTTCCTCCAGAAACAAAACTAATCAAACCAAAAGTGTAGTTACCAGAGTGAAAAACCGTCTCAACACTTCCCCCAGAATAATAATTTTGAATTAGTGGACCACTATTATTTTCAGTTGGTTTAAAGTTAACTACAAAGTGTTTACTTGAGTATTCATAAACTTTCAATGTATCCAATGGACCTAGAATATCAACGCTTACAACACCTGCTGCTTCTGAATATTGACAGTTGTTTGCTAGAGTACAGTTACGACTATAGTTATCGATATCGATATCGATAGACAAGTTAATATTACTATCAAAACTGACATCTATGGGTGGCGGTGTTGCAACTTTTGGTGCACCACTAACACAGCTGCCGACTTCACATGCTGCCGGCAGACCGGCATGATAAGAAAAGCTATCGAAACTTGTTTTTAATTTTCCATCAGATAAGTAAGCACTAACGTACTCTGTAGACCATCCTGTAATGATGCTATTCGAGTTTTGGATATTGAGCGAGGATCCTGATTTCCAACTTTGTACGGGTTCAGGGAAATACTTACAAAGATCTGGTGAAACTTCAGGTTCTTTAATCCCGTCCTGACAAGAGAAACTTACATCGTCATTATCAGATAAAACATGAATATTTCCCTGATGGACGTATCCATAATAAATTTCAGGTTGGTTCCAACTTCCACCTATAGGTTTCTTGTAGTACTTGAGAATACCATTATCAGCATCGTTAATAATTCGGATGGCATATTGCAAGCCATTGATTAACTGATCTTCTTTAAAGATATAATTCAGACCACTATCGGATGCACTTCCGGTGTACCATAAAACTTCCGTTTTTTGGTAGCCAAAGTTCGTTACATAAATTTCTTGTGGGGTTGGTTTACCAGTAACAATCACTTCGATGGTGAAATTATTATGACCTTGAAAGTCACATCGATTCGCAGCGAATAGCGAGCTACTAAACAATAAGATAGTAAGGTAGAAAAAAAACTTCCTCACAACTACTACTCCTTCACCCATACTTCTTGCTTACGCTCAACCTGATACTGCCCGCTGCCACACACAGCGACGCTCTCAACTTTGTAATAATTCACGGAATCTAATGCTCCCAATGAATAACACTGAGTATTCACAGAACAACCTACAAATTGAGTCATCAAATTATTTGCCTTTGTTTGAACATTTCCCCAGTTGCTAAGACACACATTAGCAACCAAGCTGTTAGCCGTGTTCAATGGATACAACTGAGTAAGTGCTAACTCATTAACTGAGTGAGCAACAAACCATGCTCTTGTTCCCAACAGATCTTTCGATAATGCATCTCGGTTTGACCATTCCATACGAGCAAGCGCATTGGCAAGAAAGCCCATCACCACAATCACAAAGATAGCAACGATATAGAGATTACCAGTCTGCTTTTTAACGCTAGGGAACATACGTTTTCTATGGGACATTCAACACCTGCACATCAATATCAAAGTGGCTGGATTCGCCATTTTGAGCAAAAGTTAATGCCAGATGCACCACGCCACCTCTTTGCAGAGTAGGTTGTGCGTAACTAAATTCTCCCGTACTAACGCTATCAGCAACTTGAATGCCATTTCGAGAGATGCTTTGTGCAGAAAAGTCTAAGCAATAACTCACCAAATCTTTGTATATGTATTGCCTTTGAGCAACCGATTGACTCGGTAACGAAGAAGAAAGGGTAAAAGTGGTGTTGCTACCGCTCAATAGGAAATTCGTGTTTTGCCCCACAGCAAAATCCGTTTGTCTCGACGGATTAATAATCATCCTAAGCCCATCAAAACTAGAGGGAGCAGGTGTATTACCAACAATAAAACTCATGGTTTTATTATCACTACCAGATAACGAATAAAACCCAGAATAAACAATAGGATAAAACGATAAACATTGCTGTCCGGCAGAACTACTAACAGCAAAGCTGTTTGGTACTGCGTGGCGAATTTCACGGGTCATTTTTTCTAATACAAACTTGGCTTGAGTTTGCAGTCTCTGTCTCGCAACAGTATCTGAATACCCTTTACTACCCAGCTCCACAAAGCCTGCAATTCCTAGAATCAATATCGAACCGACCACCATAGTCAGCACCATTTCAATCAGAGTGAAACCACGAACTTTCATTAGTAGTTTCCTCGAAAACCAGTGAAATCAAATTCACCGTAGCGACCAGTATCAATCTTGATCTGGATTTTCTTCATGGTCGCAGTGTCGTAGTTAACATCGATTGTTACCGTGAAATGCGCATACTTACTCGCTATCTCAGTGCCAAGAATATTGCTAAGAGGGTACCCTGAACCTCCACAATCGTTCGTGCTGTCTGTCCACCAGCAACCAATGTAATCATCAACATCATTAAACTGAGCTGGGTTACTTTCTCCAGAATCACGTCCCAAAGTGGTAGAACATGGGTTAGCTACCCCATTCCTGTCCGGTTCACCACAGCGATATCGGCCACCATCAAAATCACTGTTGTTATCAAAGCCTCGAGCAAGAATTTGGCTCATCAGGCTTTGCCCTAAGTTAGCAGCACGAGTTTGATAATGTGGTGTCGCAGAGCGCTCAATTTGAGGGTAAAGAAAACTCACAAGTGTCACCATGGCAAACCCAAGGATCACCATAGCCATAATACTTTCAACCAGCGTAAATCCGTTGCTACGTTTCATCAGCAACTTCCTTTCGCCACATAGCCTTCCGAGTTCAAACATAGTGATGTCGAGTTTGCAGATGAGGCAATATTGATTGTCACGCCATTAGACGCACCACCTAAAGGATTGCCCAACAGGCTAAATTCAATAACGGAAAAGGATGGCGAGCTGGTGAATGTGAGTTCATCATTCCGCAACAAGTCACTTCTTCGGTCATCATTAGCAGAGCTGCATGCCTGTACTGAGCCGATACAGTGGTTGGTTATTTGCAACGCATAATCACTGTTTGCTGAAGTGGATGATAAGTTGGATTGCATTCGGTCAATTTGAATTTGACGAATAATAGAGATGATTTGTTCTTGTGCAGCAAACGCAGAAACACTGGAAACACCAGAAAAACGGCTAGCAGCATAAACAGAGAGAATTGACACTAGCAGTATTACCACGATCAATTCAACTAAGGTAAAACCTCGCATTCGTTGCTGGTTTCTCTTCATTACCGTATCCGAGCTATTTTGTATTTAGTGTATTAGCGAGATAAAAAATGGCACAGAACAAAAGTGCTGTGCCACCACATTTGTATATCAGTTTAAACACACGATATTCAATTAACAATTATCAACAACTAACACTGTAGACGCAGCTTGATCAACCCCTGTACCTACAGCTTGTGTATATCTGATATAACAACCACTACTTGCCGTATATACTGTGGTATTTTGACCAGCTAACGTATATTCAATCACATTACCAGTGCCAATTGCAGGCGTAATAACTTGCCAATCATTCGTATTTAAACCAGCTACAGCTGAACCAATACCATCAGCAGTTGCAGTAGGATAACCAAAAATTGTTTCAATGTTCTCAACATCTACTGCTGTGCTTGAAGTCTCTTGGCCTTGAATTGCAGCTTTGCCATACACAATACCAGCAGCTCCATCCATTGCGCCTTTTAAACCCTGTAGCGCAGAAACACGAGCATCACCTTGTAGGTTTAGGAAACGAGGAGCAGCCGTCACTGCAAGGATACCCAGAATTACAATGACTACGACCAATTCGATAAGGGTGAAACCACCTTGTCTTTTCATGAACTATCTCTCTTTATAACAAGCTAAAAATTAATTAAAAGTGACCGCTACGCGACCAGTTTTTATGTTGTAAACAAACTGATATGCACTGCTCTTTTCTTGTTGTATATAAGTACAACTAGCATTGGCATTATCAGCGATGGCTGAATACTGCAGTGAAGCATCACTACTAACTTCAGCGGCTGTCCCTACCTTTGGAGAGCTATGAAGCAAGTTCTCCATCAAATCCACACAGGTTTGATCAGTAATCGTTTCCGAATAAAGGCTTTGTCTTAAAGCTAGCGGATAACCATCACTGAATCCCGTACTGCTGCCTGCACTCGTTTTTGAACGAGTGAGCCAAAACTCCACACCGTCATAGTCGACGACGTTATATTTTTCGCCACCAGATGTAACAGATGGTCTTACCTGAGCTTCCCATTGAGTACGTGCAGCGACTACAGCGGATGAATAACCGCTGGCAACGCCTTGAATACTCGCCTCTCTCGCATCATCAATCGTACCTAATAACCTTGGTAAAGCCGTCGCGGCTAATAAGCCAACAATAACGATAACAATGATTAATTCGATTAAAGAAAAACCCGGCACTCTCTTATTCATTTTAGAACCAATACCTCTTGACCAGAGGAATTATACCTACACTCATACAGGACACCGTATGTGCTACATCAATAAAACATTAAAGCTAATGTTTTTAAAGGATTTTTATTAGCTAATTATCCTTTCATCGCATCCATCATATTCCACATAGGTAAGAAAATACCCAAAGCCAGAATCAATACCATACCAGCAACAATCACCAGTAAAATCGGCTCAATCCGAGCGGTTAAGGTTTTCAAGTCATAATCCACTTCTCGGTCATAAAAATCCGAGACTTCCAGCAACAACTCATCAATTCGCCCCGTTTCTTCGCCCACAGAGATCATTTGAATGACCAGAGGCGTAAAAATATTGG
Source organism: Vibrio sp. C8 (assembly GCF_054051265.1). NCBI lineage: Bacteria > Pseudomonadati > Pseudomonadota > Gammaproteobacteria > Vibrionales > Vibrionaceae > Vibrio > Vibrio sp. C8. The sequence continues at coordinate 27,353 of NZ_JBPAOE010000013.1, read as the reverse complement.
CATTAATCGCCGTTGATGAAACGCTGCTACCGGCTTCAATTGCAGATTTCATTTCCATTAAGCGAGCTTCGAGGAATTTATTATCCAAAGCCTCAGCTGACAATGCCAAAGACTGATTTAATGGAACGCCTGAATGCAACATCAGAGAAAACGTACGTGAGAATCGAGATAACTGTGCTCGGTTGACGATTCCGCCAACTATCGGCATTCGTAATCGAAATTTATCCCAGCTTTCTCTTCCCTTTGATGTTCCTAACCAAGATCGAAAACCGAAAAATGCTGCCGCCATTGCTGCCAACATCAATAACCAGTAGTTCACAAAGAAATCCGACATCCCAATCAGAATTCGAGTTGGCAAAGGCAAGTCCACACCAAAGCGATTAAACATGGTTGCAAACTGCGGTATTACTTTGACGTTCAGAATGAACATAGCAATAACAATAAAGCCAATAACAAAAGTGGGATAACGCATCGCGGTCTTGATTCGCTTACGGGTTTCCACTTCTTGTTCATAGTAGTTCGCCAATTGCAGCAGAGCTTGATCCAATCGACCTGTGTTCTCACCCACATGCACCATAGAAACAAACAGTGAACTAAACACTTTCGTGTGCATCTGCATTGCAGCGGAAAGACTACGTCCATTGGTCACTTCACTACAAATTTGTTCCAATGCATCTTTTAACTGCTTATTTTCACAGTTCTGCGCCAGACCTCTCATTGAACGCAGCAAAGGCACACCCGCTTTGGTTAGGCTGTACAGCTGACGACAAAAGATCACCAACACTTCCAGTGGAACAACTGGAGCAAATAACTCTTTCCAATCAATAGTGGCAGTACCGACACCGGATCGCCCTTCACTTATAGAGGTTGGAATGATCCCTTTATTGATCAATGTTTCTGCAGCAACATCTTCATTGGCAGCTTCTAAGCTACCTTTAGTAACACTGCCATCTAAATTGCGTCCTTGGTATTGATAAGTCGGCATACCTTTCCTTAAAGATAAATAGGCTCAGAGACTGTGTGAGCTTCACCTTCACCCAAAGCCATGACTTCATCAATACTGACGATACCTTTAACTGCCAGCTCCATCGCTGATGCGAGCAATGGCTTATAGTTCTCTGAGGCTCGGGCGGCTTTGGCAAAGCCGATAGAATCATCAGCGCGCAATGCATCCATCATATGATGCTCAAGCTCCAGCATTTCGAACACACCGATACGACCTTTATAGCCTGTGAGGTTACAGTTCTGACAGCCACGACCATGCACAAACTGTGTATTAACCTGATTTGGGAACCGAACCGTAAGCCACTGTTTCTGAGCTTCATCCAATTCATCATGTGTTTTACAATCTGAGCAGACTTTACGAACCAGTCGCTGAGCGATCACAGCTCGAACAGCGCTCGCCACTAAATAGCCGGGAGCCCCCATATCAATTAAACGTAATGCAGTTTCTACGGCATCATTAGTGTGCAATGTGCTCAGTACCAAGTGACCAGTTAGGGCTGCTCTTAAACCGATTTCCACCGTTTCTTGGTCACGCATCTCACCGATCAGAATAATGTCTGGGTCCTGACGTAAGAAGGTTCTTAATAAGGTCGAGAAATCTAAGCCAATTCGTGAATTAACCTGTACTTGGTTAACTCGCGATAGTCGGTATTCAACAGGGTCTTCGGCGGTAATGATTTTCTTACCAACTTCATTAAGCTCACTTAACGCTCCGTACAAGGTTGTCGTTTTCCCCGAACCTGTAGGACCTGTGACAAGGATCATACCATGCGGGCGCTTAAGCTGACGTCGGAAGCGCAGTAACAGATCGTCAGGAATGCCTGATTTATCCAGTTCTCGAATACCAGAAGACTGATTTAATAAACGCATTACAACCGATTCACCATATTGCACAGGCATAGTCGACATACGAATATCAACTGACTGTCCTTTAGCTCGGATGTTAAAACGGCCATCTTGCGGCAGACGTTTTTCAGAAATATCGAGATTAGCCATCAACTTCAGTCGCGAAACGAGCGCTGATGCGATACCCACTTCGTTTAAAACCGTTTCATGGAGAATACCGTCTACACGCTGACGAATACGCAATAGTTTAGAATCAGGCTCGATATGAATATCCGACGCCCCCACCTGAATTGCATCTTCAAACAGCGAGTTAATCAGCTTAACAACCGTTACTTCTTCGCTGTCATCATTCGCGATATCAAAGTCGAACGCTTCTGTAACTTGGTGTTCCGCTTGTAACTGTTCCGCGAAAGAGGCAATTTCTTTGGTTCGACGGTAATAACGGTCAAAGCCATCCACCAGTTGCTTCTCTGGTGCGATAACAAATTCAAAGCTGTACTGTGGCAATTGGTTAAGGAGAGACTCCTGAGCAAACAAATCCGCCGGGTCACTCATTGCAACACGTAAAGTGTCACCACTGCGGCCAATCACGAGTGCACGCAGACGGCGAGCATGTACTTCGGAAAGCAGTTGTACCGCGTCGATATCGACTGTCGCACGGCTCAAATCAATCAACGGAATCGCCAGTTGCTGAGACAAAAAGCTCAGCATTTGCTGTTCAGATAAGAAGCCTAACTCAATTAAGGTATCACCCAGCTTACGACCAGTATTCTTCTGAGCTGACAATGCCTGCCCAAGCTGTTCGTCAGTAACAATGCCCTCTTCGACCAGCAAGTCACCCAGTCGTTTTCTTAACTTAATTTGCATTGTTGTTCTCCTCTAGGTGATTCAGCACATCTAGACGATTACGAATAAAGGCTTGTGACTGAATCGATACCCCAACCTTTGTTAACGCCTTTTGATAAGACGTTTTCGCCTCTTCTAACAAAAACGAACGCTCTTGCTGAATCGCTAAACCAAGCCACCAGCGACCATTGTTCGCCTCTTTCTCAGTAAGCTTCTGATAGCTTTCTAGTGCAATTTCATTCTGTTTCACTTTTTGCGCCAACGCCGCGCGTAATGACAGATACTCCACACTTACCGATGCAGGTAAATAAGCGAGCGGTGTTAATGCTGCTTCTGATTGCTGCTCTTTCATCAGCAATTTTGACAGCGCAATTCTCAAAGTTTCACCTTCAGGGTTTATTTCGATACCACGCTGCATCAAATCAAATGCTTTGCGCACTTCACCTTTACCGTAATACAAAGCCGCCAATTTTTGACGTACCGATTCATTATCCGGCGTATAGCGAAGAGCCTCGCTGTAAGCACTGACAGCATTTTGAAAATCGCTAGAATCCATTGCTTTATTTGCTCGGGAAATTGCTTTTTCTGCCAGTTTTTCAGAGCTCATTTCTACCTGTTCAATGGTTACCGTGTTCTCTTGTGTGCTTTTCAATTCTGAAGAAACCGTTACAGGTGCCTGAGTTACTGAACCTGAGTTCACTGGTGCAGAAGTGGTATTGCTCGCTAACAACACAGGCTTTTGAATCCGTGTTTGATTCCCTGCTGCCTCATTTGAAGCAATGACCTTTGGCGTTGTGATTGCTGGTTCAACAGGCTGTGCAAAATTGGTAGCTTCTGTTGCTTCTGCTCTAACTAGATGAGATTCCAATAGAGGCTCTTCAATCGGCGCGGAGTAATAAACCACCACTGATGCCTGATTTACTTTCTGTGTTGGTGAAGCAACAACGGGAGCAGGTTCAACAAACGCCTTTACTTGCATTGGTTGAATGCTGACTTGGGCATTCTTAACTTCTGGCGCTTGCTGCGACACAGCCCAACCGCCAACCGCTAAACTCAGACCAAACCCTGCCATCATCCATACCCAAACTGGACGTGTTTTGATTGGCTCAACGTGCGCTTTCTCGATCGGATCAAGTGATGATTGCTGCTTATCGGCAAGTTGAGATAAAGCTTTGTTCATAACACTCATCAATGGCTCCATCCCCAGATAACTGGAGTTTTATGTTTGGGTTTACAAGTATCGTACGTATCGTGAATAGCGGCGTATAGCTGCTGGTTTCTCACCCGCAGGGTCTTTTCGTAGAACGCAAGCAACAGGGTTTTATGACACACCTGATTGATAAGGCGAGGTGTTCCCTGACACGCTTTCCAAATCGCTTTCTTCTGATTCAAACTGAACAGATCACCTTGATAACCGGATTTAGACAGTCGATTGTCAATATAAGCCACGGTTTCCGCCATATCTAATGGTCTTAACTTGGCACTAAAGGTAATTCGCTGACGAAACTGCCTTAAATGGTATTGTTCGAGTCTTTCATCCAGCTCTGGCTGACCAATCAATACCAGTTGTAATAACTTGGTCTGCTCTGTTTCCAGATTACCGAAAAGCCGCAACACTTCCAGCGCTTCATCAGAAAGCGCTTGTGCTTCATCAAGTAAAGCAACTACACGCTTGCCACTGCGATGAAATTCAATGAGTCGCGCTTGAATAGCTTCAACCAAACCAACGTTGGAACACTCTTTGATATTCAGTTCTTTTGCTATCGCCGTACGTAAATCGTTGCCATTCAAAGCCGGATTGGGCAAATATATCAGTTGGACATACTCTTTTAGGTGAGTCAGCAGCATCCGACACACCATGGTTTTACCCGTGCCGATTTCACCAGTTACTTTTATAACGCCTTCGCCCATTTGCAGAGCGGCACTGACGGTTTGAATCGCTTCATAATGCGGGTCTAGCCCCAGAAACAAACCAGTGTCAGGCGTTAATTGAAAAGGCTGTTGTGTAAAACCAAAGTGCTCCAAATACATACTCATTACTCAGAGTCAGGGAACCACTCCTGCAACAAATCACGTGAGCGCTCCAACTCTTTTTGCCAAGTGTTGACACCAACTACCGTTGGTTTTAACAGGATGACCAATTCTGTTTTCTGTGTCACTTGAGATGTGTTACGGAACGCGTGGCCTAACACGGGTATGTCGCCTAAAAACGGGACTTTCGATGTTTGGTTTAAGGTATTGGTTTTCATCAGGCCACCAATTACAACCACATCACCATCTTTGGCACGAATTACAGAATCAGATTCACGAATAGAACTTCTCGCCAAAGGCAGAGAAATCACCTTGTCGTTGTATGTGATGGTCTTGTTCTGTTGCTCAACTTCAATAACAGCAGGGTGAACATGCAGTAGTACATGACCTTTGTCGTCAATTTGTGGAGTTACATCCAGTGAAATACCCGAGAAAAATGGTGTTAGTTCTACATCAGGAGACGCTTCAGAATTATCGCCACTGCCTACCACACTGGATAAATCAGTAACGTAGTACTCATCCGTACCAACTTTGATCACCGCTTTTTGGTTATTGGCGGCCGTTACGCGAGGACTTGATAGTACGTTTAAGTCACCTTGCGTCGCCATGAAACTGAGAACGGATTCAAAACTGCCACTCGACATGACAATGTTAGTCTGCCCGCCCAATAGCGTACCAATGGTGCCAATACCGGGTAGCGATGCGATTGTACCTAATCCATTGCTGAGTGCAGTGTTTGCGCCCGATGTGTTACCAGTACCAATTCGGTAGTTGACACCATTCGAGGTAAACATTTTGCTCCAATTAATACCTTGCTGATAGCCGTCATTTAAAGTGACCTCTAGAATCTTCGCTTCCATAATCACTTGACGATGCATACGCTGTTGAGAAATACCTAGAAATCTGCGAACTTCGCGAATTTCATCTGGATATGCACGCAGCGTAATCACACTCGCTTGCGGTGTTACAACCACGCTTTGCCCGCGACCAGAACCAATCAACTGTGCTACGGCAGTTTGTAGCTGTGGCCAGAAATCACTTTCGCTCAACGTTTCAATCTCTGTGCCACCTCGATCCGATGTGGCATTGCTATCACTGTTATTCGAACTATTGTTATTCGAACTATTTGAAGACGATGAAGAGCTGTTACTCGAAGAGCTGGTGTCCGTATTAGTAATTGTGCCGGTTGTGATGGTCGTTAATGAGCGACCACTTCGTTTAAACTGCAAGTAGTCAACTGGGATAGTCACCGTGCGTAAGCCCGCTGGATAAACTTGGATAACCTTGCCGACTTTTTCAATTTGGTAACCGTAAAGATCGCGAACCACATCTAACACTTCATCAAGTGTGACTTCCGATAAGTTCACTGTCACGGTGCCATCCACCATTGGATGAATTGCAACGCTGTATTCTGTACCTTTCACTAAGCTGGTAAAAAAAGCTTTCGCCTGAACACCGTTCGCCTGAATACGAAAACGTTTCAAGCTAGGATCAGATGTCGCTATTGCTCCGTTCATATCAGGCATAAGATCCGCTTCTACCGATGGCGGTAGATTTTCTAAATTGCGGCTGTTCGCTTCATTAATAGCCTGATTCAGCGACTGTTTGGCTTCCACGGGGTCACGATGCCCCATAGAGCAACCCACTAAACTCACCATCACTACGCCGATGATCATATTACGCATAGGAATTCTTAACCTTATTTCTTAATATCCAGAGAGAACAGCTTCAAAGTCCAACTTTTACTGCCTTGCTTAAGTTCGACCTGCGATGGCGTGACCTTGGATACTTGATAGCCAGAGACTCTATCGCCCTTGTCCACGACTTTATCATTTAAAATGGCATAGCATTGATTATCATCTTTACAAACAATACTTTGCAGTTCAGGCACGGGTATATTTCTTTTTGCTTTTCTAACTTGTTCTGTTTTCATCCAACCTAAGGGGGCGGTTGGATCTTGTTCTTGGTTCGCCGATACGGAGGCCGAAACAGCAGCAAGTACCATTAACCACCATGCCTTAGTAAGCACCGATATCCTAACCACCGATAAATTCCTCACGAGTTCCAAGCGTGTAAACCTCTAATACCAATTTAGCATTAGGATAGGTTTCAACTTGATAGTGAAAACTACGCCAATAATATTTCACAGGCAGGCTTTCTAACGCATGCAAATAATCCCTGATAGCGAAATAAGTGCCATTCAGTTCCATCCGAACCGGATGTAGGAAATATTCGGCATTGCTGTCTGTCTCATTTATTGGACTAGCAGGCAACGACGTTAAACTCACTAATTTCAATTTAGCACTATGATCTAAAACGCTTTGTAACAAATTAGCCATCTGTGATGGAGAAACCAAATTACTCATCACTTCAGAAAGCTGCATAGACAGTTCCTGACTCTGCTGTTGCAATTGTTCCAATTCTTTATTTATTTCTGAGTTCGGATCTTTAGCTAGCTCGCGCTGCAAAATGATGATTTCACTTTGCATTCGCTGATTAACTGAATTCTGCGACGCTAACTTCTGTTGTACGTCACTTTTTTGTTGCAATAGCGGTTCGATCAACAGCGTCTGCATCATCATCACAATCACTATCAAGCCACAGATGGCAATTAACCACTTTTCGCGCGGGGCTCTGTCTGCGAACTGTTGACTCCATTTTTGCCAGCGTTCGTTCATTTCTCCACACCTCGTTTTGATTTCAATTCAAACGTCACTATGTCTTGCTCGTCACGCCCAATAGTGAGTTGTTCGAAGCTGCGTCCAGTCAAGCTCACTTCATCTTTAAATTGCGCAATCCACGTTGGTATTACGTTGGCATCTCTCGCTATGCCTTTTACATCCAACGTTGCTTCATTTATCTCAATCTCACTTAAGCTAATATCACGACGGGAAAGTTTTGCTAAACCATCCATAACACCGGAGTAGCCCAACTGGCGCGAAGCGTCATACTGACCAATCGCGGCTAGTGATGCTTGCTGTGATTCAATCTCTTTCTTCAAACGGGCTGAAGCCGCCACTTTTTCTGCTGAAGGCAGATGCGTCGCATGCTTTTGTTTTAGCTCTCCAAGTTGCGCCGTCAGCTGAGTATTTTGTTGATTGGCTTGTTTAAGTTGTTGCTGATACTGAATATGTTGAAACTGAAACCATGCGAACCAACATAGTATGACAACAGCAACGGCTCCCCAAATCGCAACAATAGATGACAGCGTCATCAACTCTTTTTTCGGTTTTAAGTGCTCTTGATAAAAGTTAATTACATCTGCCGGAACAATGGGGGCTTTTTGGGCCAACACCTGACCAGAGACAATATGTTCAGAGCCTTCCACCAGCGCTGTAACTTTTACACTTAAGCGTTCGCCCAATGCTTGGACGAGTTCGGCGTGTTCTTCTTCATCGCAACACACCTTTAACTGATGAAGTGAAGTACCTTTGAACTGAGAAGAGAGGTAATCAATTGAACGTTGCAGCTCTAGGGCAAGGCCGTCCAATTGCAACGCAGTGCTAGCGACACCTGTTATTGGTGCAACAACACCACGCAGTGTACGCTGGAAAATACAGCGTTCATTGACGAAAGCGTCCAATTTAAAATGGCTGCCTTTGCTGCGTTGCACTAATAAGTAGTTTTTCAGTTCGCCGCTACCTCGCCCCCAAACTTCTTGTTCAGGAACAATACTCTCGAGGCTACAACCGATGCTCTCAAGTAAACTGCTCGCTTCTAAAACCACCTTCTTGTTAATAACGTAAGCTTGCGCTTTATTGCCCCCCTCCAGTGGGTAAGCATCCGCGATCACATCTGAAGATTTTTCAGTAATAAGGTCTTTTAACAAAAATGGCAGCGCACTTGGCCACTCTTGCTGGGGAATTGAAGGCTTATCAATTTGGTAACTTTGAAACAGCTGAGCATGCAACACTACGTGAACACTCAGCCCTTTTGTACCTGCCGTTAGAAGAGCACTCACCAAGGCTTGAGGCCAAGTGTGGCTAGCCAGAGGGTATTGTTCAGGCAAAGTGAGAGATTCTGATGACGAGAAATAAATAGCATCAGGTTGAACCACTGCATACACAGCCAGCTGCTTAGACTTTTTTCTGGAGAACCGTTTTAACAATGTTTCAATCTTCATTTGTCTCTACTTCGTGCGCCATCGGTTGCGTTTACCGGGCTTAATTTGACGTTCCGTTACAGGTAGTTTACTCGGGTTTAATGGCTGCTCAGTATCAAATAACCGCCCTTGAACACCATCAACACCAAGATTATGCAGAACCTGCAACTCGGGCTGGTTTTCTACGCCCACGGCAATGACTTTTGTTTGTGTGCCTTTGCAAACCCCTAACAGGCTGCGCACTATCAACTGATTTTCATGTCTTTGATCGATTTGCTTTATTAGGCTTCGATGCAATTTAAGATAGTTGATTTTTAAGTCTTTTATATAATGGGTTGCAACTATTGTTCGCCCTGCTTGTCCGACTATCAATTCGCACCCGAGTGCGGATATTGTTCTTAGTACCGGACGCATATAATCCAGATGTTGAACTAAATGCCCTTCGGTAAATTCAAACGATAACTGACCACGCTGGTGGAAGGTTAATTGCATTAACTCATTACGGAACCAGCGGAAATATTGTTTATCAGAAAAAGGCAGTACATACAGGTTTACCGACAACGCAGATTCGTTAACTGAAGACTTAATCAGTTGTAACGTTCTTCTCATCACCGCTTTATCTAGGACAGCTTCATAGCCAACGGTTTCTATAGCTGAACTAAATCGAGACGCTTTCAACACCCCTTTGTCAGGGTCGTTAATTCTAGCAAACAATTCGTTATGCAATAATTCTAAGTGATTAGAACGACCGGACAAATAGCAAGCCTGTCGGAATAGGATGATATTGTCATCAATAAGAGCCTTATCGAATAGGGTCCGCCAACGTACACTGCCTCTGTCTTCAGAATGCGTTGCTTTTTCAAAGCGACTCCAAGCATTGACTCTCTGCAACTGAGCACTTTTCAAAGCCGTTTCTGTTTCATCAATAATTCGGCCTCTACGCTCACCTTCCTTGTACATACTGACACCAATATGAGACCAATTATCTTTCTCTAATGGCTCTGGCGGCGTTAAACGCTCAATAAACTTCAAGCATTGAGAAGCAACATGAGAGACATCTTTAACCGTTTGATGTGGCATAAACAAAGCGAAAACTGAATCATAGTAACGAGATAAAATCACATCCGGATAACGGCTAATCACGTTCGATATACACTGGCCAACCTCAACGACAAAATCGTCAATGACACGTTTCTCGTTTTCTTCTTTCGCTAAATCAAAATCATCAATACGTAGCATCAAAACGCCACCTTGAGCACCACTCTCCTGCAACGCCGATTCTAATTTGCTGTCAAACAGGACTCGGTTTGCCGTACCCGTTAACTGGTCAAGAAATGTCTGTGTACGGATAAAAGTATCAAAACGGCTACGTTCTTGACGCGCATCTTGTAACTCTTCGATTAGAACATCTAAAGCTTCACTGGCCGTATATGGCCACTCTCTTTCATCGCCTTTTGCGTATTGCTCAACTCTGCCGGCCAATATCATTCGCCCACGCTCTTCCAGCATTTCCGAGCCCAAAAGCTGAGAGCGCAACCATTTCACACTCTGTACTAAACAGAAAACAATGAATAAAACAGCGAGAGTTATCGACCACATAGCACCGATGGAATAGCTAAAACCAACATAAGGCGGTACCACTTTAAAGTGCACCGAATAACCTTGGATGCGTTGCAAAGGAAAATCGGCTTGATAAAGCCGTGCGGGGTCGATTTTTGAAGAGGTGTCTTTAAAACGGTAAATAATGCCAGCTTGAGATGACAGTTCCATCTCAACAATATTGCTTGCTTGCAGCATTTTGGGCATCCAACGCTGCATAGAATAAGCAGCATCTGGATCTTCCATTTCTTTGTCCACCACCTCAACTATGCCCTGCATGTAGTGGTTGAGATATTCCTGACCTAACCGCTGAAAAGATAAGGTTCCGCCAATAAACAAAATGAACATCGCACTGGTCACAATCAGGGTGACGAAAACCACTAAACGTGTGCTGAGTTTTAGCGTAGGCGTGTAGCGCATAGAAATTGAATTCCCTTTCAATTTATCGATGGGTGGCATTATTCATCGAAGAAGGCTGCTCGCAAAAATTATGCAACCAGTGCGCTAAGTATATAAAAAAAGCCACAAAATTGCGGCTTTTTTAAAATCGAGACAATTAAAACGGGATGTCGTCGTCAAAATCCATTGGCGGCTCATTGTATTGAGGCTGAGGAGCTTGTTGAGGTGCTTGCTGAGCAGCTGGCTGATATGTTGGTTGGCTCTGTCTCGCAGGCTGTTGAGGTTGTCCCCATCCACCTTGTTGCTGAGGCTGACCTTGGCTCGCTCCTCCCGCTTGCTGTTGACGACCACCAAGCATCTGCATGATGCCGTTATAGCCTTGCACAACAACTTCTGTTGAGTAACGATCTTGACCGCTTTGATCTTGCCACTTACGAGTTTGCAACTGACCTTCAATGTACACTTGAGAACCTTTACGCAGGTACTCACCAGCCACTTCAGCTAGTTTTCCATACAGAGCAACTCTATGCCACTCAGTTTTCTCACGCTGTTCGCCTGTTGCTTTATCACGCCATGTTTCTGACGTTGCAATGGTGATGTTCGCAACAGCACCGCCACTTGGCATATAGCGAACTTCAGGATCGCCACCCAAGTTGCCAACCAAAATTACTTTATTCACGCCACGGCTTGCCATGTTTCGCTCCGTCTTTAAATCGTATAATTTTTGAAAAAATTTCAAATAGTCAGTTAGGATAACACGCTTTTTCTCGAGCTTAAATGTCCGGTCGAATTGTTATCAAAAACTCATTCCATTTTCATTTTTAAGCTTCTAATTTTCGGGGGAAATCTTCCATTTGCAATTTGATATATAACTCATTTACTCAATCGATTGAAATCCCACGCAAACTCGCTATCCCAATTCGCTCTATTTTTTAATTTTAGGCATTGTTGACGCATTTCACCGCATCCTACTAAGGAATAATCCATGCCAAAACACAACTATGCCAGAACCATATATTTTATTTGCATGGACGACACATGCGTCCCTGAACAATTGGAAAAATCTCTAGAACTTCTCGCTTTGCCAATACCTCAAATTCTCCCAGAGCAGTTATTGCGAAATTATCACACAGATAAGCACAAAATTTTGCTGATTAACTATCAGGAACATCATCTGATTAGACAAAATTTAAAAGCGTTAAAAATTACCAGTCCTCACTTTGAAACGATTCTGTTTAACGTTGATAAGAGGCTGCATACCGAAGAATTACTCACTTTTGGTAACTTAAAAGGGCTGTTTTATCAGGATGATACTCCTGAGTGTATCTGTGAAGGCTTAGGAGAAATAATCAACGGACAAAACTGGCTTCCACGTCATGCTTCAAGCCAGCTTCTACATTATTACCGATATCATTTTCAGGCTCACCACGCACAAGCTTCGGTTGACCTCACAGCAAGAGAAATTCAGATTTTGCGTTGCTTACAGACGGGGGCGTCAAATATGCAAATGGCTGAAAGTCTTTTTATCAGCGAGTTTACGGTGAAGTCTCATTTGTATCAGATATTTAAAAAGCTTTCGGTGAAAAACCGAGTTCAAGCCATCAGTTGGGCAAATCAAAATCTGCTTTCATAAATGCGTCTTTCAGCACATTTTCATTTTCATAACACAGAATGTGCTGAATCTCACGAAAGTATCATGCTAAAGTCTGCATTAAATCTATGTTTAAACATAACAACTCCGTTTTAAAACAAAAACAGATAGTTTAACAGGGCTAAAAAATGATCAAAAAATGCCTCTTTCCGGCAGCTGGCTACGGTACTCGCTTTTTACCAGCAACCAAATCAATGCCAAAAGAAATGATGCCTGTGGTAAACAAACCACTGATTGAATATGGCGTAGAGGAAGCGATTCAAGCTGGCATGAACGGAATGTGTATTGTGACAGGTCGAGGTAAACATTCGATCATGGATCACTTTGACATGAACTACGAGCTTGAGCATCAGATCCAAGGAACGAACAAAGAAGACCTACTGGTTGATATCCGAGACATCATCGAAACCGCTAACTTCACTTTCATCCGTCAACGAGAAATGAAAGGCTTAGGACACGCGATCCTCACTGGTAGAGAGTTAGTGGGTGACGAACCCTTTGCTGTTGTTTTAGCGGATGACCTTTGTGTCAATGAAGAGAAAGGTGTTCTTGCACAGATGGTAGCACTGTACAACCAGTTCCGCTGTTCAATCGTTGCAGTACAAGAAGTTCCCGCAGACGAAACACACAAGTATGGTGTGATCTCGGGTGAAATGATCAAAGACGACCTTTTTCGCGTGGATGACATGGTAGAAAAGCCAGAACCGGGCACAGCACCAAGCAATCTGGCTATCATTGGTCGTTATATTCTGACTCCTGATATTTTCGAGTTAATCGAACAAACTGAGCCAGGTAAAGGCGGTGAAATCCAAATCACTGACGCGCTATTAAAACAAGCAAAATCAGGTTGCGTTTTGGCCTATAAATTCAAAGGCAAGCGCTTTGATTGTGGTAGCGTAGAAGGTTATATCGAAGCGACAAACTACTGTTTTGAAAATTTATATAAGAAAAACGAACAGCAAGTTGCATTGGCGAAACACTCTACCCAGAAGAGCTAATACTCTCGACAGTAATCTTCAAAAGAGCTGCAATCAAGCAGCTCTTTTTTATTGGTCAACTGTTTTTATATCCAGTATTTCTTGCACATTTCTCACTCTATGTAATACTTGCTCGACTTAGCCTTTAACGAAGCCAAAGACAGAGCAAATCAAATGGACAAAATTGAAGTACGTGGTGCTCGAACCCATAACCTGAAAAATATCAATCTCACGATTCCCCGTGACAAGCTGATCGTCATTACCGGACTTTCTGGTTCAGGGAAATCATCTTTAGCCTTTGATACTTTATATGCCGAAGGTCAGAGACGTTATGTTGAATCTCTCTCTGCCTACGCTCGCCAGTTCCTGTCTTTGATGGAAAAGCCCGACGTAGACCATATTGAAGGTCTATCACCAGCAATTTCTATTGAGCAAAAATCCACATCTCATAACCCGCGTTCAACAGTGGGTACCATTACCGAAATCTACGATTATTTGCGATTGCTGTTTGCTCGTGTCGGCGAACCTCGTTGCCCAGAGCATAAAGTTCCACTTGCCGCTCAAACAATCAGCCAGATGGTAGACAAAGTATTAGAGCTGCCTGAAGGCTCTAAATTGATGCTGCTTGCTCCTATCGTTAAAGAGCGAAAAGGTGAACACGTTAAAACGTTGGAAAATTTGGCCGCACAAGGTTTTATTCGTGCGCGAATTGATGGCGAGATCTGCGATTTGTCCGATCCACCGACGCTTGAACTGCATAAAAAGCACACGATTGAAGTTGTGGTTGACCGATTTAAAGTGCGTTCTGACTTACAACAACGTTTAGCTGAATCATTTGAGACAGCTCTTGAGCTCTCTGGCGGCAACGTTGTGGTTGCACCAATGGATGAAGAAGGCGAAGAGCAAATATTCTCCGCCAACTTTGCCTGCCCACATTGTGGTTATAGTATGCGAGAGCTTGAACCTCGCTTGTTCTCATTTAACAACCCGGCTGGTGCATGTCCAACGTGTGATGGTCTTGGTGTACAACAGTATTTTGACCCAAGCCGAGTGATTCAGGATGAGAAGTTGAGTTTGGCTGAAGGCGCAATTCGCGGTTGGGATCAAAAGAACTACTATTACTTCCAAATGCTCAGTTCTTTAGCTGCCCATTACGACTTTGATTTGCAAACGCCTTTCAACAAACTAGGCAAGAAAATCCAAGAGATCATTCTTCATGGCTCTGGTCGCACCGAAATCGAATTTAACTATATTAATGACCGAGGTGACATCCGAGTTAAGCGTCATCCGTTTGAAGGAATTCTGAACAATCTCGAGCGTCGCTATCGTGATACGGAATCCAACTCAGTTCGTGAAGAGTTAGTGAAATACATTTCTAACAAACCATGCAGCCATTGTGAAGGTACACGTTTACGCCTTGAAGCTCGCAACGTATTCGTCAACGACACGCCACTACCGCAAGTTGTAGAACTCAGCATCGCTGATGCGCTGCAGTTTTTCCAATCCCTGTCGCTTGAAGGTCAACGAGCTCAAATTGCAGAAAAGATCATGAAAGAAGTGAATGATCGTTTGCAGTTTTTGGTCAATGTCGGTCTGAACTATTTAAACTTATCACGCAGTGCAGAAACTCTCTCAGGTGGCGAAGCACAGCGAATCCGCTTAGCAAGCCAAATAGGTGCGGGGCTGGTTGGTGTGATGTATGTTCTCGATGAACCATCCATCGGTCTCCACCAGCGAGATAACGAAAGATTACTTAAAACCCTAGAACATCTGCGCGATTTGGGGAATACCGTTCTTGTGGTTGAGCATGATGAGGATGCCATTCGCATGGCTGATCATGTGATTGATATTGGCCCGGGAGCTGGTGTACATGGTGGTAACGTTGTAGCTGAAGGTAACGTCACAGATATTATCAACAACCCTAACTCCCTTACAGGCCAATACCTAAGTGGTGTGAAAGAGATTGAAATACCTAAACAGAGAACACCAAAAGACGCGAAGAAAACAGTTGAGCTTCTTGGGGCATCTGGCAACAACCTAAAAGATGTCAATCTTTCTATCCCAGTCGGATTATTTACTTGTGTAACAGGGGTTTCCGGTTCAGGTAAATCAACACTGATCAACGATACCTTCTTTAATATCGCGCATATCGCATTAAACGGTGCAACCACATCAACACCCGCACCATACAAATCGATAAAAGGATTAGAGAATTTCGATAAAGTTATCGATATTGACCAGAGCCCAATAGGCCGTACACCTCGCTCAAATCCTGCGACCTATACTGGTATTTTCACTCCGATTCGTGAGCTGTTTTCAGGCACGCAAGAATCTCGTTCACGCGGTTACAAGCCAGGACGCTTTAGTTTTAACGTCCGAGGTGGTCGCTGTGAAGCGTGTCAGGGCGATGGGGTAATCAAAGTTGAAATGCACTTCTTACCCGATGTGTACGTCCCTTGTGATGTGTGTAAAGGAAAACGCTACAACCGCGAAACATTAGAAGTTCGTTACAAAGGCAAAACGATCGATGAAGTCCTTAACATGACAGTTGAAGACGCTCATGAATTCTTTGAACCTGTACCTGTGATAGCTCGTAAACTGCAAACGCTAATGGACGTAGGTTTGTCGTACATCCGCCTCGGTCAGTCTGCTACGACATTGTCTGGTGGTGAGGCTCAACGCGTCAAACTCTCACGTGAACTGTCCAAACGAGATACGGGTAAAACACTTTATATTTTAGATGAGCCCACCACAGGTTTGCATTTCCATGATATTCAACAACTGCTCAATGTATTGCACCGCCTGCGTGATCACGGAAACACAGTTGTCGTTATTGAGCACAATCTTGATGTAATTAAAACCGCTGACTGGATAGTTGATCTGGGCCCTGAAGGGGGACAAGGCGGTGGTGAAATTATTGCACAAGGTACACCTGAAGATGTGGCGAAAAGCAAAGTTTCCCATACCGCTCGTTTCTTAAAACCGATGTTGAAATAGAAAAGATCTGTAGAAACTGAAAAAAAACGGTAAATTAGGGCCAATCAGCCCTAATTTATCTGCTCCAATAAAGCAGCTTTCTTCGCAAAGGACATTGACCCCCTATGGCAACCTTGCTGTTAAGCGGAACACAACTTGAACCACAAGCACCGAGTGTGCCTAAAAACAAACCGTTCCTGATAACGGTTGGCTTTGTTTATCTCATAGCAATGCATGTTTTTATGCCAAATTTAGGTGGGGATGGGTTGTTGCTCCCCTTCAATGCAACGACTTGGCTTGCGATCAGTATTCCCTTAGCTCTTGGCTTATATCAAATGAGTAACTACCAACGTTTGAGATATTCCAAACTGACTATCGGTCTTTGGGTTTGCTGTGTGATCATGACGCTTCCGCTGTTTTTTGCTAACGCACAGTGGTACAGCGAACTAACCAGAATCATTGGTTTATGGGCTGGATTTTCACTTTTCTTAGTACTACAACAATTTCATTTCAGTAATAAAAACAAGCAGAAATTACTTCTGTTCATTGTCTTTGCTAGCCTCATTGAAGCACTATTTGGCGTTTATCAATACTGCGTTTTACACGCTGGAAATATCTTTAACTATGATACGGTAAAAAACCTGCCTTACGGTATCTTTCAACACCCTGATGCCATGGCCAGTTTCCTTGCTACCGGCCTTGTGCTTTCTGGATACTTATTGGCTCGCCAACCGAAAAAATACAATAAAAAACTCAGTGAAGTGAGCTTACTTTACATCACACCAGTCATCTCAACACCGCTAGTAATCGTTTTGCATTCTCTGGTTGGATGGATATCTGCTGCATTAGGTGTGTTACTTATTCTTCCTTATCTGTATCGTTTTTCACCTCACCAGCGTTTTATAAACTGGGTTTTGGCCACTGTTTGCGGATTAATCATTGGCTTAGGCACGCTGTATTTACAACACAATCAAGAGCACGTTGTAGAGCCTTACCTTTCATCCGTTCCTTATAGCAGCGTTCTTCCTCAAGCCATTGATATGCTGGTTGAAAAACCATTTACAGGCTATGGTTACGGCAAGTTTGAGTCGAGTTATATCCTGTATACCGCTAGACAACACCAGCTCAATCCAAACTACAAAGTAGGAATTCCATCAATGGAACATCCTCATAATGAGTTTCTATTTTGGGGGATTGAAGGCGGATTATTACCCGTATTAGGAATAGCTTTAGCGGCGAGCTTTGTACTGATTCGGATATACTCAGCGAAGAAAGGTACCCGATTGGCAATGTTCGCTTTGTTACTGCCAATCGTCATTCACAGCCTAGTTGATGCGCCTTTCTACCAGTCGAGCATTCATTGGTTAACGTTTATGATATTGCTGTTCTGGATTGACCAGCGCGTAGCGAAATATCGTGTGTTTCGTTTTAGCAAACTCAGCAGAACACTATTACGAATCACCAGTTTAATTCTACCAATCGTCACCTGTTTTTATATCGTGAGTGTGCTACATACCAATTTCTACCTGACTAAATTTGAAACATCGAACCCAAAACAACTGGATATATTAAATAAAGTCGTCAATCCAGTACTCATCAAAGACAGATTAGATTGGGAGATGTATAGCACTTATTTAGATCTAGGGTTAAACGAGAGGAAATACGAATACATCCAACCTTATATCGACTGGTCTTTGAAGATTATTCAAAGCAAACCAAGACCGGGATTGTATGAAAAGTTGATCATGGCTTATCAGGCGATTGGCGATACCAGCCGAGCGGAACAAACCAGAACTGAGGCCGCATTCCTGTTTCCCGAATTAGATTTTAGCCATATTCAATACCGAGGCTTAATCGATAACTCGGAACAAACAGAGACCGATTTAGAATAAAAAGAAAGGTGGCTTTCGCCACCTTTCTTTATTAATCGAAACTTTATTGATTCAGAGATTCTTCCAGCGCTCTGAGACACAAAGCGATATTTTCAGAACGGGCACCATAACCCATAACACCAATACGCCACGCCTTACCAGCTAGAGCTCCGAGCCCTGCACCAATTTCCAAATTGTATTCATTGAGAAGATGGCTACGAACTTTAGCGTCATCAACACCCTCTGGAATATAAACCGCATTCAGTTGAGGTAGGCGATATCCTTCTTCCACCACAAATTTGAAACCCATTTGTTCTAAACCAAGCTTGAGTTTTTCATGCATAGCTTGATGACGAGACCAAGCATTCTCCAACCCTTCATTTTTCAAAATCAACAATGCTTCGTGCAGTGCGTATAAACTGTTCACGGGGCCAGTATGATGATAGCTGCGTTTATTACCGCCTCCCCAATACCCCAACACTAAACTCTGATCTAAAAACCAACTTTGGATCGGCGTCTTTCTCGCTTGGATCTTATCGATCGCTTTTGCTGACAGAGTCAAAGGTGATAATCCCGGCACACAAGAAAGGCACTTCTGACTTCCAGAATAAACCGCATCCAATTGCCATTCATCCACCAGCAGTGGAACGCCACCTAATGAAGTCACGGCATCAACAATCGTCAGCATATTATTTTGCTTAGCCAAAGCGCCAAGTGTTTGAGCGTCACTCAAAGCCCCTGTTGATGTTTCAGCATGGACGAAAGCAAGAATTTTTGCATCGGGATGTTGCCTGATGGTTTGCTCTACTTTGCTGACAGATACTGGCGTGCCCCAATCATCATCGACCGTGATAGCAATTCCGCCACAACGGACTACGTTTTCACGCATACGCTCGCCAAAGACACCATTGCGGCAAACAATTACTTTATCGCCGGGCTCAACCAAATTGACGAAACACGCCTCCATGCCAGCGCTACCTGGTGCAGATACTGCGATGGTAAACTCGTTTTCAGTCTGGAAAGCATATTTAAGTAGCACCTTTAGCTCATCCATCATAGCGACAAACAGCGGGTCTAAATGGCCAACCGTTGGACGGCTTAGAGCTTGTAATACTTGAGGAGAGATATCCGAGGGACCAGGCCCCATAAGAATTCGATGCGGAGGGATGAAGCTTTGTATAGTCATAGGTGCTCCCAGTTATTAGTAGTAATAAGCTTTCACGGACGAAAATGTAGAGTACGGCAGAATCAAGACGACGGCAATTCGACAGAGGTCTATGCTGGCTGACAATTTCGACACATTTATTTTCATTTATCACAAATTTACAATTGACAACAGTTTCACAAAGCCGTTCAATGAGTGAGCTAATTATCCCTTACTCATTAGGGTTGTATGCGTGAGCTGATTTGAGCACAAATCGTAGCCGCACAGATACAACACTAAGCAGGAAGGGATAACAGAAGAGGAGCACTGCCCAGGCAGATGTTTTGTGGAGCCTCAACTCCAAAACAAAACATTCAGGGGGAGCAGTGCCGAGATAAATCAAAGTTGTGGATTTGATTTATCGGTTGTCAGGGTTGAATCCCTTCAACTGTCATCGGTGCTATGCTGATGAAGAGCTTCTGAGGAATTTTATACAACCTGCCTGTTGTTACTCCCCTCTATTTTGCTCTAAGAAACTCTCTTCAAAACATTGGAAGTTGGATTACCAACCTTTTTTATTTCTAGGAAGTCCGGGAGAAATGTAGTGAGCGCATTTAATGTCGCCAAGTTTGGTGGAACAAGTGTTGCAAATTTTGAAGCAATGAGCCGTTGCTCTGCAATTATCGAAAATAACCCACAAACACGATTAGTCGTCAGCAGTGCTTGCTCTGGCGTAACGAACTTACTTGTTGAACTTGCTAATGGCGTTCAGGATGCAGATCAAAGATTAAGCATCATGAAACAGTTGGCTGATATTCATGATTCGATTATCGACCAATTGTCTGAACCGACCCAAGTAGAAAAAGAAGTTCATTCGATGCTAGATAGCATCGCTAGCGCTGCCGAAGCTGCATCATTTCAGTCCAGCAAAAAGCTAACAGATCATTTAGTCGCTTGCGGCGAACTGATGTCAACCTATATCTTGACCCAGTTAATGCGTGAGCGCGGTGTTAATGCCGTTCGCTTTGATATTCGTGAAGTACTAAGGACAGACAGCCATTACGGCCGAGCCGAACCACAAATCGAAGAGATCGCGAAACTGGCTCAAGAAAAATTGGCCCCACTTTGTGCGGAATATGTGGTTGTTACTCAAGGATTTATCGGTTCCGATGAACAAGGCAATACCACAACACTTGGCCGTGGCGGCAGTGATTACTCGGCTGCTCTAATTGCTGAATCGGTAAAAGCTTCCGGTTTAGAGATTTGGACGGATGTTCCGGGGATCTACACAACCGATCCTCGCATTGCACCTAAAGCCGCTCCAATTCCAGAGATCAGCTTTAGTGAAGCCTCTGAAATGGCGAACTTTGGTGCGAAGATTCTCCACCCTTCAACACTGGTTCCTGCACTGCGTCATGAAATCCCTGTTTTTGTCGGTTCTTCAAAAGAACCAGAAAAAGGTGGCACCTGGATTCGTCAACAAGTCGAGAACTCACCACAGTTCCGAGCGCTAGCACTACGCTGCAATCAAACTATGGTGACGTTACGCAGTGCGAAGATGTTCCATGCGTATGGTTTCTTGGCGAAAGTATTCGAAGTTTTGGCGAAATACAAAATCTCGGTAGATCTTATCACCACTTCAGAGATCAGTGTGTCGCTGACGCTGGATAAAACGGACACATCAGGCGGTGCGCCTGAGCTGCCACAAGAAGCAAGAGAAGAATTACAAGAGCTTTGTACTGTAGAAGTTGAGCATAACCTTTGCCTAGTAGCATTGATTGGTAACCATATGGAAACCAAAGGCTATGCGAAAGAAGTGTTCAGCACCTTAGGTGATTTTAACTTGCGTATGATCTGCTACGGAGCAAGCGACCACAACCTTTGCTTCCTCGTCGATGCTCCTGAATCTAAAGCCGTGATTCAGAAGCTGCATTTGGATCTGTTCGAGAACCGATAATCAGATAACTCATCACATAAAACAAAGGTCACCAAACGGTGACCTTTTTCGTTTCTATGCTCGATAATCCTAACCGTTAATGTTAGGACCCAACCATTTTTCAGCTTCAAGGATGTCCCATCCTTTACGCTGTGAGTAACTCTGAACTTGATCATCTTGAATCTGAGCAACGGCAAAGTAACGAGAATCAGGATGTGAGAAATACCAGCCAGAAACAGATGCTCCCGGCATCATGGCGTAACTGGTTGTTAGTTCCATACCAATCTTCTCTTGAACACCTAATAGCTCCCAAATCGCGCCTTTTTCCGTATGTTCAGGACAAGCCGCATAACCCGGTGCTGGGCGAATACCCTGATATTTCTCGCGAATCAAATCTTCATTACTTAGATTTTCATCAGGAGCATAACCCCAAATCTCAGTACGCACTTTCATATGCAGATATTCAGCAAACGCTTCTGCCAAACGGTCAGCAACCGCTTGAACCATGATCGCGTTGTAATCATCGCCTTGAGCTTTGAAGTCGTCAGCCAGTTCACGCTCGCCAATACCACCCGTCACAGCGAACATACCTACCCAGTCTTGTTTGCCACTATGCTTAGACGCCACAAAATCGGACAAGCAGTAGTTAGCACCTTTTGGCTTCTCGGTTTGCTGACGCAGGTTATGCAGCACTTTAATCACTTGTTGCCGTGATTCATCCGCATACACTTCAATGTCGTCATCCACACTTGCCGCTGGGAACAGACCACAAATACCGTTCGCCTTCATAAGCCCTTCGCTTTCGATACGGTCAAGCCAATCATTCGCATCTTTGAAAAGCTTACGAGCCTCTTCCCCGACCAACTCATGGTCAAGAATTGCAGGATATTTTCCAGACAGAGACCAAGTCATAAAAAATGGCGTCCAATCGATGTACTGACGTAAGACAGAAACATCAAAATCTTTAAACACATGAATACCCGGTTTAACTGGTGCCGGTGGTGTGTATACCTGCCAATCTATTGCAGCTTTGTTTGCTCGGGCTTGCTCTAAAGTCACAGGTCGACTCTTCGGTTTTTTACGAGCGTGCTGTTCACGCGTTCTTTCGTAATCAAGATTCAGACGTTCAACAAACTCGGGACGACGCTCATCAGAAAGTAGTGCTGAACATACGCCTACCGCGCGTGACGCATTGTTTACATATACCACGGGTTGATGATAGTTCTGCTCAATCTTAACAGCCGTATGCGCCTTTGATGTGGTTGCGCCACCAATCAGTAGTGGTAACTCAAATCCTTGGCGCTCCATCTCTTTCGCTACGTGAACCATTTCGTCCAAAGACGGCGTAATCAAACCTGACAGACCGATAATGTCGACATTCTTCTCGCGAGCCACTTTCAGAATTGTCTCGCACGGCACCATTACGCCAAGGTCGATGATTTCATAGTTGTTACATTGCAGTACAACACCAACGATATTCTTACCGATATCGTGAACATCACCTTTCACGGTTGCTAATAGGATCTTACCGTTTGTCGACCCAGCTTGTTTCAGCGCATTGATGTAGGGCTCTAGGTACGCAACAGCCTGCTTCATCACTCGGGCAGATTTCACCACCTGCGGCAGGAACATTTTCCCTTCACCAAACAAGTCACCGACTACATTCATACCGTCCATTAATGGACCTTCGATTACTTCAAGAGGCTTGGTCGCTTTAGCCCTAGCTTCTTCAGTATCTTCAACGATAAATTCGGTAATACCTTTAACAAGTGCGTGCTCTAAACGCTTTTCAACTGGCCAAGTACGCCATTCCAGTAAAGAGGCATCTTCCTCTTTGCCAACGGCGTTCTCTCGGTACTCTTCAGCGATGTCCAACAGACGCTCAGTGGCGCCGTCGTCGCGGTTCAAAATGACATCTTCAACCGCATTACGCAGTTTATCTGGCACGTTGTCGTATATCTCTAACTGACCTGCGTTTACGATGCCCATGTCCATACCATTCTTAAAACAGTGGTATAGGAACACCGCATGAATCGCTTCACGTACGTAGTTGTTACCGCGGAAAGAGAAAGAGACGTTAGACACACCACCAGAAATCATTGCATGTGGAAGCTCGCGTTTGATATCTGCAACGGCGTTGATGAAATCGAGAGCATAGTTGTTGTGTTCATCAATACCGGTTGCGACGGCAAAGATGTTCGGGTCGAAAATAATATCTTCCGCAGGAAAACCCACTTGGTCGACAAGAATATGATAGGCGCGACGACAGATTTCGATCTTACGTTCACGAGTATCTGCTTGCCCTACTTCATCAAACGCCATAACGATAACGGCTGCGCCATAACGACGAATCAGTTTCGCCTGATGAATAAATTTCTCTTCGCCTTCTTTTAGAGAAATTGAGTTGACGATACCTTTACCTTGAATACATTTAAGGCCCGCTTCAATCACTTCCCATTTCGAGGAGTCCACCATAATTGGCACTTTCGAGATTTCAGGCTCTGATGCACACAACTTAAGGAATCGTTCCATACACGCCATCGCATCCAACATGCCTTCATCCATGTTGATATCAATGATCTGTGCGCCGTTCTCGACTTGCTCGCGAGCAACATCTAAAGCCTCATCATAGAGTTCTTCTTTAATAAGACGTTTGAAGCGAGCTGAACCCGTAACGTTAGTACGCTCACCAACGTTTACGAATAATGTTTCTGGAGCAATGCTAAGAGGCTCTAAACCAGACAATCGACACTCTACGTTGATCTTTGGAATAGCGCGTGGAGCAACCCCTGCAACCACTTTAGCCATTGCTGCGATATGCTCAGGGGTAGTACCACAACAACCGCCAACTAGGTTGAGAAATCCAGCTTGAGCCCATTCGCCAATGTGCTCTGCCATATCTTCTGGTGATAAGTCATATTCACCAAATGCATTTGGTAATCCCGCATTCGGGTGTGCAGACACATAACATTCTGAAATACGAGAAAGCTCTTCGACGTACTGACGCAGCTCATCGGGGCCCAAAGCACAGTTCAAACCAAAGGAAATTGGACGAACATGACGCAAGGAGTTATAGAATGCTTCTGTAGTTTGACCGGACAGAGTTCGACCTGATGCATCAGTGATAGTGCCTGAGATCATGACAGGCAGTTCGATACCGAGTTCTTCAAACACAGCATCAACCGCAAAGGCACATGCTTTCGCATTCAAAGTATCGAAAATGGTTTCGATCAAAATCAGATCACTGCCACCTCTAATTAAAGCGCGTGTTGATTCAGAGTAAGCAGTGACTAGCTGATCAAACTCGACATTACGGTAACCAGGATCGTTTACATCTGGAGAAATAGAACAAGTACGGTTAGTAGGACCTAATACGCCTGCGACATAACGTGGTTTATCCGGTGTTTTTGCAGTCCATTCATCTGCAACTTCACGTGCCAATTTGGCTGCGGCAAAGTTAATTTCTTCGCTCAAAGATTGCATGTCGTAATCGGCCATTGCAATCGTCGTCGCGTTGAAGGTATTGGTTTCAAGGATGTCAGCCCCTGCTTGCAAATAAGCAGAGTGAATTCCTCTAATTAACTGAGGCTGAGTGAGAACTAAGAGATCGTTATTTCCTTTTAGATCACAATGCCAATTGGCAAAACGTTCACCACGATAATCTTCCTCTTGCAATCTATGCTCTTGGATCATGGTGCCCATGCCACCATCAATCAACATAATACGTTGCTTCAATTGCGCTTCGATCTGGCGCTTTAGATTACTACCCACAGTACAGCCTCATTATTCCTTTATTGCTTGTTCGACATCCTATCACACATTGATTAGAAATCTAGACGTCTAAAACATCTAAATGACACAAATGCGTTCGTTATAAAATTGATAAATCTATAGGTAAAAAGTGTTTGCTATTTGTTCATCATCAAAGGACAATTTCGCTCACATTTAGTTACATTTGAAGAAGAAAATGTCGGTCTACTATACTCTGTGCTTTCTATCTGCTGCTGCAATGATGATTGCTTTTTTAAACAGTAAGATAGGTAAAATGCAAACCACAATAGCCATTACTGCTGGCTCTATGGTGCTCTCATTATTAATCCTTATTGCTGGTCAGAATGACTGGTTCCATCTCACTCAAATCGCAACGGAAACAGTCACAAGCATAAATTTTGAAAGCTTTCTGCTAAAGGGGATTTTAGGCTTCCTTTTATTTGCTGGCGGCCTCGGTATTAAACTCCCTCACTTAAAAGATCAAAAATGGGAGATTACTGTGCTCGCACTAGGCGCGACTCTGTTCTCTACCTTCTTCATTGGATTTGGCCTGTACGGCTTCTGTTACTTTATCGGTATTCATTTAGATCTTGTTTACTGCTTATTGTTTGGGTCGTTGATTTCACCAACCGACCCAATAGCAGTATTGGCTATCGTGAAAAAGCTCAATGCTCCTAAGCGAATCTCAACCCAAATCGAAGGTGAGTCGCTGTTTAACGACGGCTTCGGTTTAGTAATATTCGTAACTATCTTTACAGTTGCTTTCGGTAAAGAAGCGCCAACAGTAGGAAGTGTAGTCGCATTATTTGCGCAAGAAGCGATTGGCGGCATCATTTATGGTTTCCTACTAGGACTATTGTTCCACTACTTGATTAGCGCAACCAACGACCACTCAATGGAACTCTTACTGACTATAGGTGTACCAACCGCTGGTTATGTATTTGCAGACGTAATCCACGTGTCAGGCCCATTAGCCATGGTGGTATCAGGCATCATGATTGGTAACTGGACACGCTTTATTGGTTTCTCTAAAGAGAGTGAAGAACATCTCGATCACTTCTGGGAGTTGGTGGACGAGTTCTTAAACGGCGTCTTATTCCTTTTGATTGGTATGTCGATGCTTCTTTTCAAATTCCACGAAGAAGACTGGATCCTAATGGCTTTTGCTGTACCACTAGTACTGGCAGCCCGTTACTCTAGCGTGTTTGTCTCATATATAGGCTTCAAGCGTTACCGTAAATATAACCCTTGGTCGATAAAGATCTTAACATGGGGTGGACTACGCGGAGGCTTAGCTCTAGCGATGGCATTATCGATTCCTTCAGGAATGATGGTCATCCCAGATAAGCTTATCGACGTTAAAGAGCTGATTCTGGTAATGACCTACGCTGTTGTGGTGTTCTCTATTCTGATTCAAGGTTCTACAATCACTCCGATGATTGAAAAAGCCAAACTGAAAGAGAAAGAGATGGAAGAAGAGAATGCTCAACACAGCGATATACAAGAAAGCCAACAACAGAATGTCTAAGCATTAATCTTCAGGAAAGCAGCAACCTAGGTTGCTGCTTTTTTTTTGCCATTTGTTATGCACCAAAGAAGCATGGCCAATTTGCCTAGCCCTCCTTCCTTTAGCCCCACCATTAGTTCTCCTTTCATCTCCTTGCTCATAAGAACGTGATACCGTTGATCTATATTCTTATAAAACCATTGTTTAAAGAGAACAATAAGCAAAGGTACATGTAGCCCCATCAACGAGCATCAACTCAAGTATCGAAGCTTTAGCATCGCTCAATATTGTTGTTGAGTGGAGTGAGTGAAGAGGAAATGAAAAAGTAGGAAAGTAACTACTCTGGCTCAGGAGAGGTCATGTATTAAAAGTTAAAAGACTAGTTACTTATGAATAGTTTCTTTTTATTAAACAAACGGTAGAACCCAAGGTACTAAAAACCTGTATGATTCATGTGTTTCTGAAATCTGCTATTTATGACAAGACCTCAAATAGTAGCGGAACGGACGGAATTCATTAGTACCTTACTTAGCGTTCCACCGCCGTGACAGGCCGGCTTACTCTTAAACCAAGAGTAACCCACTGAATTTCCGCTTTGCATCGGTCACTTTTCTTCAGACGTAAAAAAGCCCCAGTCTTTCGACTGAGGCTTCAAATAGTGGCGGAGCGGACGGGACTCGAACCCGCGACCC
>NZ_JBPAOE010000012.1:0-79905 GCF_054051265.1 Vibrio sp. C8 | reverse complement strand
ACAAGAGAGAAGACTTAACTTTGATTTTCATCAACGAGTGCCCACACAGATTGATAGGTTTAAATTGTTAAAGAGCTGCCTTCCTACACGTTAGTGACTTAGGTCACTTCGGAAGAGGCGGTCATTTTAGCGATATAAACTTTCGTGTCAAACACTTTTTAAGTTTATTTTCGCAGGCTTTCAGCCTTACAAAACAACCTTGCTGAACACTTTCCTGTTTCTTTCGAAGCTTGTCCGTGTCAGCGAGGGGGCATTATAGAGATCAGCTTCACATTGGCAAGTGCTTTTTGGGCTTTTTTTCTATTTTTTGTTTGTTTGACGTTTTTTTGTGCGCAACAGGCTATAAATGCAACTAATTGGCTTTTAATATGCCCTTGTCAGCCAGAAAAAGGAGGCCATATGAGCCCTATTCGTAGTTACAAAGCTATTGTACCTAAAATTGGTTCCCGCGTTTATATCGATTCAACGTCTATAATAGTGGGCGATATTCAATTAGGGGACGACGCCAGTATCTGGCCATTAGTCTCAGCTCGCGGCGATGTTAACCACATACATATTGGTGAACGTTCTAACATCCAAGATGGTAGCGTATTGCATGTCACTCACAAAAATGCCGATAACCCAAACGGCTACCCACTAATTATAGGTAATGATGTGACTGTCGGTCATAAAGTTATGCTACACGGATGCACAATTGGCGATCGCGTACTCGTTGGAATGGGGGCTATTGTTCTTGATGGCGTTGTAATAGAAAGTGATGTAATGATTGGGGCAGGCAGCTTGGTTCCACCGGGGAAAGTTCTCGAGGGTGGTTACTTATATGTGGGTAGCCCAGTTAAGCAAGCTCGTCCCCTTTCGGATAAAGAACGAGCTTTCCTACTAAAATCTGCCGATAACTACGTGCAGACGAAAAATGTCTATTTAAACGATGTTGAAGATGTTGTGCTTTGATCAGCTAACAACTTCTATTTGTCCAAGCTGATTGAAGGCTTCGTCTTCAATCAGCTCCTCAGCCAGTTCTTCTAGGTCAAAGCGAACAGTCGCAAATGCAGCTAACGCTTCTTGCTCACTATTAATAGTTACACCCGAGATCTTCGCAAGCTCATCGAACGTTACAATACACTCAATTAAAGCACCAGATTGTTGAGCAGGAAACGTTACGGCTTGTAGCTCACTGTTCCACTCTTGCATGTCAGGGAAAAGAATCGATTGGTTCATTAGCCTTCCAAATTTTTTCTTAGTTCACGATGGATTTGTTTTGTGCCGGGACGCAAACCTCGCCATAACATAAAGCTCTCAGCAGCTTGCCCAACTAACATTCCTAAGCCGTCGTGGGCATGACCACAGCCATTATCCAGCGCCCACTGGTTAAAGATAGTCAGGCCTTTGCCATACATCATATCGTAAGCCACACTCTGGGCACTGAATATAGAAGGAGAGATTTCCGGTAGCTTTCCATCTAAGCTTGCAGAGGTTGAATTGATAATAAGATCAAAGCTGCCCTCGATTTGGCTCATCTCTGCTGCATTCACTTTTCCGAAACCGCTGAAGGTGTTCGCTAATGACTCAGCTTTAGCAAAAGTTCGATTGGTAATGGTGATACTCTCTGGCTCTTTGTCAATCAGTGGTTTCAGTGCACCTTTAGCTGCACCACCAGCACCAATAAGTAGAATTTTGGCACCTTTTAGTGGCACCTGATATTGCATCAAATCTTGTACTAGACCTTCTCCGTCGGTGTTATCACCTAAGATCTCACCGTCATCCAGTTTCTTTAATGTATTCACCGCACCAGCAAGTTGTGCTCGCTCAGTTAAACGGTCTGCAAACTTATAGGCTTCTTCTTTAAAAGGAACCGTAACATTACAACCACGGCCACCGTTGGTAAAAAATGCTTTGGCTGCAGCAACAAACCCATCAACTGGCGCTAACTCAGCGGTATATTCCATGCTTTGATTAGTTTGACGTGCAAACAATGTGTGAATGAAAGGTGATTTGCTGTGTCCGATAGGATTACCAAACACCGCATAGTGATCTTTTACAAAAGCCATATCCCTGCCTCTACCAATAAAAAGGTCGTTGAGTCTGTTACACCCAAACTACTTAGAGTTGCAGGTAGGCGGAAAGTAAGTGAATCCCCATGAGCATAGATAACTATGTGATTGGGGTTAACGAACGTAGTCCCCATACCAAAACATAAAGCGCTGCAGCTTCAAGTAGGAAGGGTACAGTTAACAGTACTTAACGACCCTACCACTCAGTGCAAATTCTGTCACCACTCACGCGGCACTAAAAACTCATTCAGTTTAGCTTCGCTGCTACCAGCTTCTGGCTGGTAGTTATATTCCCAGCGAGCTAGTGGTGGCATAGACATCAGTATTGATTCTGTACGACCGCCAGTCTGCAGACCAAAAAGTGTTCCTCGGTCAAACACTAAGTTAAATTCCACATAGCGACCACGGCGATACAACTGGAATTGACGTTCTCTCTCGCCATACTCGGTTTCTTTACGACGCTCAACAATCGGTACATAAGCTTGGCAGTAACCTTTACCGACCGCTTTGATATAGTCAAAGCACTTATCAAACTCCCAATGATTCAGATCATCGAAGAATAGGCCGCCAACACCGCGAGTTTCTTCTCGGTGAGGAAGATAGAAATAGCGGTCACACCATTCTTTATGCTGCTGATAAACATCATCTCCAAACGCTTCACATAAAGCTTTCGCGGTTGAATGCCACTGCTGGCAATCTTCAACAAAAGGATAGAAAGGTGTTAAGTCGAAACCACCACCAAACCACCAAATGGGCTCTTCACCTTCTTTCTCTGCAATAAAGAAGCGCACGTTGGCATGAGATGTCGGAACATAAGGGTTTTTAGGGTGCATAACTAAAGAGACACCCATAGCTTCAAACTTACGTCCCGCCAATTCAGGGCGATGCGCCGTTGCTGACGCTGGCATTTGCTTTCCAGTAACATGTGAGAAGTTCACGCCACCTTGTTCAAACACCAAACCATCACGCATCACACGAGAGCGACCACCGCCACCGAGTTTTTCCCCTGGTTCGCGATGCCACGCATCTTCAATAAACTGAGCACCACCATCAACGACTTCTAATTGGTGACAAATTTGGTCTTGTAGAGACAGCAAAAACTGCTTTACGGCTTCTTTATTAATTATCGACATCTTTTGTTCCTTACGCATTCCAATCGCAGAGTGAGTTAGCCCTGTCTTAATACTTGTAGGGTTTTCGCATCGCGAATTTCACTTGGCTTGTTCCGCCCGCCAGTTGCGCCACGTAGAATCGCAACCAGTTTATCGCCAAGCTGCTCTTCAACCTCTTCCGTTGTCATACAAGAAGGTTGGCCAGTTAAGTTTGCACTGGTTGAGGTTAGCGGTTTACCGTAAGCGTTACACAGTTGTTGAACCAAAGGATGATCGGTTACACGCACTGCGATGGTATCAAACTGACCACTGACCCATTTGGATACTTTACTGCTCGCAGGAACAACCCAAGTGACAGGACCGGGCCAGGTTGATTTGATTTGTTGTAATTGTTCTGCGGTTAGCTGGCTTTCATCTATATAAGGAAGCAGTTGTTCATATGAGGCTGCAATTAAAATCAAACCTTTCTCTACAGGTCTTTGCTTTAGTTGCAATAACCTCTCAATGGCTTCTGGGCTGTCCGGATCGCAACCCACACCAAAAACACCTTCTGTCGGGTAAGCAATCACTTCACCAGACTGCAATGCATGTAAAGCTTGTTCAAAATTATTCACGAAAACTACCTAATTGAGCTGACTTATTTCTATTTGCGCCCAGTGTACAAATTATCGGTGACTTCGCCTATACCTTAACGAGTGGAAGTTCAAACCACCCTTCCATCAACATCGAAGGGTAATATGTCCGCCAACATTTATTGATCACAACAACGCAATCGTTTGCTTGATGTAAAAATCCTCGTATAATGCGCGGCGTTCGCTCACCAAAATAAATACGCTTGAAGGAGTTTGAGATGAAAGTCGGTATTATCATGGGTTCCAAATCGGATTGGCCAACAATGAAACTTGCAGCAGAGATGCTAGAGCAATTCGGTGTTCCTTATGAAACGAAAGTAGTTTCAGCTCATCGCACTCCACAACTCCTAGCAGACTACGCAAGCAGCGCGAAAGAACGTGGCCTAAAAGTGATTATCGCTGGTGCTGGCGGTGCTGCCCACCTACCGGGAATGGCAGCAGCATTCACTAGCTTGCCTGTTCTTGGTGTACCTGTTCAGTCTCGCGCTCTTTCTGGCTTAGATTCTCTATACTCTATTGTTCAAATGCCAAAAGGCATTGCGGTAGGTACGCTTGCGATTGGTGAAGCTGGCGCGGCTAATGCAGGGCTTCTAGCTGCTCAAATCATCGGTACTTTTGATGAAGAAGTGATGGCAAAAGTGGAAGCTTTCCGCACGGCTCAAACTGAATCTGTACTGGCAAACCCAAATCCAGCCGAGGAATAATTGATGCACGTATTGGTATTAGGTTCAGGTCAGCTTGCACGTATGATGTCATTGGCTGGCGCACCACTTAATATTGAAATTTCTGCGTTTGACGTTAACAGCAAGAATGTCGTTCATCCTTTAACTCAAGCTGTGATTGGTCATGGTTTAGAGCAAGCGATTGAAAAGGCTGATGTCATTACCGCTGAGTTTGAGCATATTCCTCATGATGTGCTTGATGTGTGTGAACGTAGCGGAAAGTTCCTGCCAAGCACTGACTCCATTAAAGCTGGCGGTGACCGCAGACTTGAAAAAGCACTGTTAGATAACGCTGGTGTGCGTAATGCAAAGTACACAGTTATCAATAGTCGTGAAGATTTCGATACTGCGATCGCTCATGTAGGCGTTCCTATGGTACTAAAAAGTGCTTTAGGTGGTTATGACGGCAAAGGACAATGGCGTCTGAAGAACACGGAAGATGCAGATAAAATTTGGCCGGAGATGGCAGAGTGTATTGCTTCTTCA
Organism: Vibrio sp. C8; assembly: GCF_054051265.1. Lineage (NCBI taxonomy): Bacteria > Pseudomonadati > Pseudomonadota > Gammaproteobacteria > Vibrionales > Vibrionaceae > Vibrio > Vibrio sp. C8. The sequence goes on along the minus strand of NZ_JBPAOE010000012.1, from coordinate 74,902 downwards.
AATAACCAAGCGATTGTTGCAGAAGAGTTTGTTCCTTTTGACCGTGAAGTTTCTCTGGTTGGTGCTCGTGGCAAAAATGGCGAAGTTTCAGTTTACCCATTGGCTGAAAACGTACACGTGAATGGTGTCCTTAGCCTTTCAACTGCTATTGATGCTCCTGAGCTACAAGAACAAGCAAAAGAGATGTTTACCGCTGTGGTAAACAGCTTAGATTACGTTGGCGTTTTAGCTCTAGAGTTCTTTGATGTTCAAGGAAAACTGCTGGTTAACGAAATTGCACCTCGCGTACACAACTCTGGGCACTGGACACAACAAGGTGCGGAAACCTGTCAGTTTGAAAATCATCTGCGCGCGGTTTGTGGCATGCCATTAGGCAGCACCAAACTGGTTCGCGAGACATCGATGATCAATATTCTTGGCGAAGACTCGTTACCAAAAAGCTTGCTAGCAATGGAAGGTTGCCATATTCACTGGTACGGAAAAGAAAAGCGTCCGGGAAGAAAAATGGGCCATATCAACGTGACGGCTGATTACCACGGTGAACTGGTACGTAAACTGTGTGAATTGGCAGATGTTTTAGATGCAAAAGCATTTCCAGCAGTTCAGGAAGTTGCTAAGCAGTTTAAGTCATAACTATCTGTTTTTTATTTATCAGTTGAGCCCCTTACTTAGCGGCTCAACGACTTTTAACACTACAATTGTGCTAAACATCACTCTTTCCACATACTTTTTCATACACTTACATATGCAACCAGGGCGATAATCATATCCATTTTCCTACCTGTTAAAGTTGGTAACAATCAATATGGATAATCAATCAAATCGCCGCCCACTTGCCTCAAGAAAAATTTCCATTTTCAACAAGTTTGCGGTCTGGATTAGTTCAACACCCATAACTCCCAACTTTATTTCCTTATTAAGTATTGCATTCGCATTATCCGGGCTTATTGCAGGTATTTTTTTCTACCTCAATTCATCCATTATCTGGCTATTAATTTTTCCATTAATGATTCAACTACGCCTACTTTGTAACCTTCTGGATGGTATGGTTGCTGTAGAAGGCGGGAAAAAATCTGCTGCTGGAGACTTATTCAATGAAGTACCAGATAGAATTGCAGATGCTTTTTTTATTCTTGGCGCTGGGCTGATTGCACACTATCAATTTATAGTCCATATAGCTTGGTTTGTTGCTGTGTTAGCGGTGTGTACAGCCTATATTAGAGTTCTTGGTGTTAGCATTGGGTGTCCCGCAGATTTTCAAGGACCAATGGCAAAACAGCATCGTATGGCAATATTAACAGTAACGAGCATAGCCATGTTTGTTTATCAGCTATTCGACCTTCAACGCTTTATAACACTGCACTTAATGGACTATGCGCTAATTTTCATGGCTATCGGATGCTTGTTCACTTGTTGGCGCAGATTAGTCACTATTTATAATTTTAAAATGCAAATAAACTCTGAGGAGAAGTCTAATGCTTAGCATTCCTCTTCATTCTCTGCACATGATGGTTATCATTGTATTAGTATTAACCATTGGGACACTCTGCTATCTATTCCTATCTCGTCGACACCCTGAAAGAGATTATCAAGAGCTAAAACTAAGAATCCGGTCATGGTGGTGGATGATCGGTATTGTTTTTATAGCGCTTTATCTTCCGACTAAGTACACACTTATTTTCGTAGCATTTTTAAGCTTCATGGCTTTTAAAGAATTTCTTTCTATTGTTCCGACCCGAACGGCTGATCGAAGAGTTATTTTTTGGGCTTACCTGTCAATTCCATTTCAGTATTACTGGCTTTCTATTGGTTGGTACGGCATGTTCATTATTTTTATTCCTGTGTACATGTTTTTATATTTACCAATGATGGCTGTGTTAGTTGGAGAGACAAAAGGGTTTATTCGTTCAGCGGGCATCATTCATTGGGGTTTAATGCTAACTGTCTTTTGTGTCAGTCATATGGCTTATTTACTCATGCTGCCGAGTAAGAACTCCGAAGCGGGAACCATAGGGATTCTATTATTTCTTTTGGTATTTACACAGTTTAATGATGTATGCCAATACGTATGGGGGAAAACATTTGGAACTCATAAAATAGTACCCAAAGTAAGTCCAAATAAAACATGGCAAGGGTTTGTTGGCGGGGCACTCACCATCATTACAGCAAGTTACTTTTTTGCCCCTTATTTAACGCCTCTAACCTCTTTTGAAGGCCTAATCGCAGGGGTTATCATTGCTATCAGTGGGTTTATTGGAGATTTAGTTATTTCTTCCGTTAAACGAGACCTTAGAATAAAAGATACCGGTCTATTAATACCCGGACATGGCGGGATACTCGATCGCATTGATAGTCTAATGTTTACCGCCCCACTCTTTTTCCACTACGTTCACTATTTGTATTACTGAAGAAAGATATGCCAATCCTTAAAACAATATTTGTTCTATTAATAGTTAAGCCTCTGGTGTTTATTGGATTAGGGTTAAATATTATCACCCCTAAAAACCTGCCTTTAAAAGGTCCTGCTGTGGTTGCAGCCAATCACAATAGTCATCTGGATACCCTTGTTCTTCTAGCGCTATTCCCGATTAACCTTGTACATAAAGTAAGACCTGTTGCTGCTGCTGATTACTTTCTAAAAAATAAATTGACCACATGGCTTTCTCTTAATGTATTGGGGATTATTCCAATTTCCCGAGCCCCCTCATCCCATGAGCGGAATAGTATTTTCGATGAATGCCACAAAGCTTTAGATGATGGATGCACTCTGATCATTTTTCCTGAAGGAAGCAGAGGAAAGCCAGAAGTAATGAGTGAACTAAAAAAAGGGATCTACCATTTAGTAGAAAAACGCCCGCACTGTCCGGTTGTTCCTATAGTGATGAGAGGGTTAGGAAGAGCATTGCCAAAAGGTACAGCCATGTTTGTACCTTTTAACTGTGATGTAGTAATAGGAGAGCCTATAGAAAAATTTTCGAATGCGAATGACTTCACTAAAATCATGCAACAGACATATGTTGAACTAGCGAAGCAATGTATTGTAACAAGTAATATTAATGATGAATAATTCGGAAATCCAAAACTGAAAAAATCAATCAGCTTTCCTGAATATGCCCACACTTGCGATCCGCACATTGATATTTGGTTCCACTAGCGAGCTTCTTCTCAACCAGTAATGAGAAACCACATTTCTCACACTTACCAGCTACTGGAGGTAAGTTAACAGCAAATTTGCACTTAGGGTAAGTATCACAAGCATAAAACGTTTTACCGAAACGCGTTTTACGCTCGGCAAGATGCCCTTTACCGCACTCCGGACAAGCATGTAGCTTGCTTGGCTTGGTTTCATCTACTGGATTATCTTGCGATTCGATATGGTGACATTTAGGATAAGCACTACAGCCGATAAACATGCCATAACGCCCTTGGCGCAATACCAACTCACTCCCACATTCAGGACAAGGCACACCAAGTTCTTTCACTATGTGTCCGTCATTCTGGTGCAGTGGTTTTATGTAGTCGCAATTAGGATATTGAGTACAGCCGAGAAACGGGCCGTGTTTACCATGGCGAAGCTGTAAAGCTCCGCCACACTTCGGACAAGGTTCGTTCAGCGCATGCTCATGAGCTGAAAATAGCTCGCTATCAATTTTACCGCTCATAATACGTCTATTAGCTTAATGAAGAATACCTTGCTCTTTGCTGTACAAGAGCTCTTCCATAAGCGTATAAGCGTTCTCATTCCCGGGAACATTGAACAGCACCATTAGAATGATCCACTTCAGGTCATCCAACTCTAATTCATTGGTCTCTAGTCCCATCACTCGGTCGATCACCATTTCACGAGTTTCAGGTGTTAATACCTTAATTTGCTCTAAAAATAGGATGAAACCACGAGATTCTAAGTCTAGACGCTCCATCTCTTGCGCTGTAAAAATACGCATAGATGTTGCCGCACTGGTTGAAATCGCCGACTGTGCATCCGTTTGTTGCAATGCCGCTAGCTCTTCTAACCAGTTTAGGGCTTTGTAGATATCTTTTTGGTGAAACCCTGCTCGAAGCAATTCATCTTCAAGCTCGTCTTGATCCACTTGCAACTCTGCATCGCTATGGATATAAGTTTCAAACAGATACATCAGAATATCCATCATCATAGCTAGCCCCTCCCCTTACGAATATAGCCACCGGAAACTGCAACAACATGCCCTGAAAGCTCAAGCTCCAAGAGCTGCATCATGACTTCTTGGACAGGTATATGGGTCCTGCTTGCAAGAATATCAACTGGTATAGCTTCTTCTCCTACGTTAGCTAACAGCTCGGGAAATGGCAATTCATCTTCGCTAATTAAGGGTAAAAAAAGTGTATGCTGACATTGCTGAGGCTGTAAGCGATTGAAATCCAGCATAGATTCAAGTTCATCAACAATTTGTTGTACATTCTGGACTAAGCATGCGCCCTGCTGAATTAAGCGATTACTACCAAAACAATTGGGGTTAAGAATAGATCCCGGTACCACAAAAACCTCTCGGTTTTGTTCAGTTGCATAGCGAGCAGTAATCAAAGAGCCGCTTTTTTCCGCCGCCTCAACGACCAGTACGCCCATAGATAAGCCACTGATAATTCGGTTGCGCCGAGGAAAATGGGTTGGGCGAGGTTTCGCATGAGGGCGGAATTCTGAAACTAAAGCACCGTTTTCAATAATCCGAGCGGCGAGATTTTTATGTCTTGAAGGATAGATAGACGCTAGCCCAGAACCTAAAACTGCGATCGTTTTTCCATCGGCTTTCAAAGCGCCATCATGTGCGTAGCCATCAACCCCCAAGGCTAAACCACTGGTGACTACCAACTCTTGTTCAACTAGCTGCCCAGCAAACTGATGGGCAATCTTCTGACTATCAATACTGGCGTTACGACTACCAACAATAGCGATTTGTGGTTGATTCAATGTTTCCAGTTGTCCTTCAACAAACAGAACATCTGGTTTTGAGGAGATTTGTTGCAGTAGAGCAGGATACGAATCACAAAATGGCGTGATGATATGCCTTCCGGCTTGTGCCTTTAACCACTCGAGAGATTCTTCCACCTCTCGCACAGCATCATGCATCAAATAGTGAATCTGATCACAAGCCAACCCCGCCGACTGCCATTGGCTGGCTGAATAGCTAAAAAGGTTGGAGAGGGAATCTCGGCTCAATAACTGTTTTACAGACTTTTTGCTCAGTTTTGGCGTAAAGCTTAGCGCCAACCATGCCGATATTTCCCTTTCATTCATGACAGGCTCTATTTAATCGTCAGTATCAGAAGATAGAGGCTGAGCGGGATTAGCCGCGAGCGGAGACAAGGCCATAACATCTTGATTAAATGCCGTTTGACTGCGGGTGATTAACGCTAAGCTGAATTTGTCATACGGACGAATGACCATTAACTCGCCGACTTTATTACTTGGCAGTGGCATCCCTTTATCAAACCATTTCTTTTCATAGCTAAACTGACCTTGAGAACCAAAAACATGGCTGCCGGTGTTATAAACTTCGAACATACAGCCTTGTTTTAAGCCATCTTCACCACCTTGGTTCAAAACAACAACCTGCCCTTGGGCATAATACTGACTGCCTTCCAGCGCTCCCAATATACGGGCATTGGCACTTTCCGGAGCTGGATGGGGGAAAAATGTGGTGGTCAGTTTCAAGCTTTCGATATCGACTAGGGGTAAAACGATATCGTTTTGCACCACTTCTTGAGATTGCTCTTTAATACGCAATGTTGAAATCGTTTCGTCGGATCGGACAAGTTCGCCCGTCGCGATTAGGCGTAATGCGACCAATACTTCTTTGTCTCGCTCAAACTCACTGGCGGGACGATAAACACCCCACTGGGCCTGAGTATGATGCCCTGTAAAATAGAGTACATCTTGTTGGGTGATGTACTGATGTCCTTCACTATCACCTAATACTTTACTGCTGGTCGCCAAAACCTCTTTGTTTATCAATCGGTCAGTCTGCAAATAAGGCATCACTAAACCTTGTTCCACAATCGGCACCGGTTGCTTTTTCACTTTACGAACTTTAGGGCTTAGGGTGACTTTAGGTTTGAACTTCAGCTGAGGCTTACCGTTGTTCCAGACTAAATAGAGCTGATCACCGGGATAAATTAAATGTGGGTTTTCAATATCAGAGTTGATGTCCCACAGCTGCGGCCACAACCAAGGGTTGTTTAAGTACATGGCCGATATATCCCACAAGGTATCTCCTTTCACGACCGTGTAAGTCGTCGGCGCCCCTTGCTTAAGCGTAAATTGGGTAGGTTGTTGGGCGAAAGACTTCAACGAAAAGCCATTTAGCGCAATGAACACTAGGAGAAAATAACCTTTCAATCGAGTCATGACCTTATATCCTGCGTTAAATGAATGAGAATGATTTTGATAAATCACGCAGGATGCTGTCATTTGACTCATAAAATGTCTAGAATTGAGCCAACAAGCTTTATCCTGTTTCGGCCTAGTTCAATATTTCGAGTGTATATGTCTGTATTACAAGTATTAACATTCCCAGATGACCGTCTTCGCACCGTTGCCAAGCCGGTTGAAAAAGTCACACCAGAGATCCAAACCATCGTAGATAACATGATTGAAACCATGTACGACGAAGAAGGTATTGGTTTAGCTGCGACGCAAGTCGACATTCACCAACGCATCGTGGTGATTGATATTTCTGACAGCCGTGATCAACCAATGGTATTGATTAACCCAGAAATTATTGAGAAGCGCGGCGAAGATGGTATTGAAGAGGGCTGTCTATCTGTCCCTGGTGCTCGTGCTCTTGTGCCACGTGCTGCTGAAGTCACGGTTAAAGCTCTTAACCGTGATGGTGATGAATATACTTTTGAAGCAGATGACCTTCTGGCGATTTGTGTACAACACGAATTAGACCACTTAGAAGGCAAACTATTTGTTGATTATCTTTCACCGCTAAAACGTAAGCGCATCAAAGAGAAGCTAGAGAAAATCAAACGCTTCAACGATAAGAATCAATAAAAATAGAGAGGTTACCTTGAGCCAATCATTACGTATTGTCTTTGCAGGTACTCCGGATTTCGCCGCCCGTCACTTGGCGGCGTTGTTGTCTTCGGAGCACGAAGTTATTGCAGTTTATACTCAGCCGGACCGTCCTGCGGGCCGAGGTAAAAAACTGACTGCCAGCCCAGTAAAAACTCTAGCGCTTGAGCATGATATTCCTGTTTATCAACCTGAGAACTTTAAATCAGATGAAGCCAAACAAGAGTTGGCTGATCTAAATGCTGATTTAATGGTCGTGGTTGCTTACGGCCTACTATTACCGCAAGCGGTTTTAGATATACCAAAACTGGGTTGTATCAATGTGCATGGTTCAATCCTGCCACGCTGGCGTGGTGCCGCTCCGATTCAGCGCTCTATCTGGGCGGGTGATGCGGAAACGGGTGTAACCATCATGCAAATGGACATCGGTTTAGATACGGGTGATATGCTGAAAATTGCTACGCTGCCAATCGAAACAACAGATACCAGCGCATCCATGTACGAGAAACTTGCAGATCTAGGCCCACAAGCTTTGGTTGAATGTTTAGTCGATATTGCGAACGGCAATGCGAAAACAGAAAAACAAGACGATGAGCTTGCCAATTACGCCAAGAAACTGAGCAAAGAAGAAGCTCGTATCAACTGGAGTGATGATGCAGCACACATCGAACGATGCGTCCGTGCATTTAACCCATGGCCAATGAGTCACTTTGAGGTTGCAGAAAATAGCATCAAAGTTTGGCAAAGCCGTGTTGTGGATCAAAGCTCAGACCAACCTGCAGGTACCATAATACAAGCCGATAAAACCGGTATTTATTTGGCAACAGGCAAGGGTGTATTGGTGCTAGAACAGCTTCAAGTTCCGGGTAAAAAAGCAATGCCTGTGCAAGACATCCTTAATGCACGTGCAAGCTGGTTTGAAGTTGGCACACAACTGAGCTAACCAGTTTTAACCACCTTATCGATGGGTGGAGATATAACCCATACCTGATATTACACAGGATGGGCAAAGTACATTAATCACAGGGGCAGAGATGTCCCTATTGAATTTTAAGGGTTTCACCATGAATGTTCGCGCAGCAGCTGCTAACGTCCTTTTCCAAGTGGTCGACAAAGGTCATTCACTTTCTCACGCTCTTCCAGCAGCTCAAAAAACCATTCGCCCGAGAGATCATGCTCTATTGCAAGAGGTTTGCTACGGCGCTCTACGTTATCTTCCTCGTTTAGAATCTATTGCCAATGAACTGATGGAGAATCCTCTCAAGGGTAAAAAGCGCGTTTTTCACCACCTGATTCTGGTCGGGCTGTATCAATTAAGTTTCATGCGTATTCCTTCTCACGCTGCAGTTGCTGATACTGTTGAAGGCACAAAAACTCTGCGTGGTGAAAACCTGAGTGGACTAATTAACGCTGTATTGCGTAATTATCTTCGCAACCAAGAAGAGCTGGACCAATTCGCCGTTAGTCACAACGCGGGTAAATATGGTCACCCAAACTGGATTCTTAAAATGCTGCAAGAGAGCTACCCTGAGCAATGGGAAGCAATCGTAGAGGCGAACAACAGAAAAGCACCAATGTGGTTGCGTGTGAACCGCCAGCATCATACTCGCGATGAATACCAAATCCTTCTGGACGAGGCGGAGATTGAATACACTCTTCACCCAGAAGCGGCAGATGCGATCAAACTGACCACACCGTGTGATGTCACCTTGCTTCCGGGCTTTGAAAAAGGTTGGGTCTCGGTGCAAGATGCAGCGGCTCAGTTGGCGATTGATTACCTTCAGCCAAAAGAAGGTGAGCTGATCCTAGACTGTTGTGCGGCGCCGGGTGGTAAAACTGCGCATATTCTGGAACATACAGAAGATACAGAAGTGGTTGCACTTGATAGCGATGCGACACGACTGAATCGAGTGCACGATAACCTAGAACGTTTAAATCTGAAGGCCGATGTTATTTGTGGTGATGCACGTTATCCGCAACAGTGGTGGCAAGGCGGACAATTTGATCGTATTTTGCTCGATGCGCCATGTTCTGCGACAGGTGTCATTCGTCGTCATCCGGACATCAAATGGCTACGCCGCGCGAACGATATTGATGCATTAGCTGAGCTACAACGTGAAATATTGCAGGTAATGTGGCAACAATTGAAACCTGGTGGTACGTTAGTTTACGCAACATGCTCGATTACCCCTCAGGAAAACGTCCTGCAGGTTCAAGACTTTTTAGCGCGTACAGCTGACGCGCAACTGATGGGTTCAGATCCAGAGCAACCAGGTCGTCAAATTCTTCCTGGTGAGCAAGATATGGATGGCTTCTACTACGCTGTTATGGTTAAAAACGCGTAAGTTATTGAATCAAAGGCAGCCTCAGGCTGCCTTTGATATTAGTAGAGAATAAGAGAACAGGTATGAAAATCATCATTCTTGGTGCGGGACAAGTGGGCGGCACACTCGCCGAAAACTTAGTGGGTGAAAACAACGATATTACTGTTGTTGATAAAAACGGTGACCGCCTCAGAGAACTGCAAGATAAATATGATTTACGCGTTGTGAATGGCCATGCCAGTCACCCTGACGTACTGAGAGAAGCGGGCGCACAAGATGCAGACATGCTGGTTGCGGTAACCAATACCGATGAAACCAATATGGCAGCCTGCCAAGTCGCTTTTACTCTGTTTAACACCCCGAACCGAATTGCCCGTATTCGTTCACCTCAATATCTTGCTGAAAAAGAAGCGTTGTTCCAGTCAGGCGCGGTACCCGTCGATCACCTAATCGCACCTGAAGAACTGGTGACAAGCTACATCGAACGCTTAGTTCAATATCCGGGCGCTCTACAAGTGGTTAGCTTTGCAGACGAGAAAGTCAGCTTAGTAGCGGTAAAAGCCTATTACGGTGGTCCACTTGTGGGTAATGCGCTATCAGCACTACGCGAGCACATGCCTCACATCGATACCCGTGTAGCAGCTATCTTCCGTCAAGGTCGTCCTATCCGCCCTCAAGGCACAACTATTATTGAGGCGGATGACGAAGTGTTCTTCGTTGCCGCTAGTAACCATATTCGCTCAATTATGAGTGAGTTACAGCGTTTAGAAAAACCTTATCGCCGAATTATGATTGTTGGTGGCGGTAACATAGGTTCTAGCCTAGCAAAACGTCTTGAGCACACTTATAGCGTTAAGCTGATTGAACGTAACTACAACCGCGCAGAACAACTTTCAGAAGAGCTAGAGAACAGTATTGTTTTCTGTGGCGACGCCGCAGACCAAGAACTACTGACCGAAGAGAACATTGACCAAGTTGACGTGTTCATTGCCTTAACCAACGAAGATGAAACCAACATCATGTCAGCCATGCTGGCAAAACGCCTTGGTGCGAAAAAGGTAATGGTACTAATCCAGCGTGGCGCATACGTCGATCTGGTTCAGGGTGGTGTAATTGATGTGGCGATTTCGCCGCAACAAGCGACCATTTCAGCGCTACTTACTCACGTTCGTCGTGCCGATATTGTTAACGTATCCTCGCTACGTCGCGGTGCAGCAGAAGCAATTGAAGCCATTGCTCATGGTGATGAAACGACCTCGAAAGTTGTTGGCCGTGCAGTGGGTGATATTAAGCTTCCGCCGGGTACCACCATTGGTGCTATTGTGCGTGGTGAAGAAGTTTTGATAGCCCATGACCGCACGGTTATTGAGCAGGATGACCACGTCGTTATGTTCCTTGTAAATAAGAAATACGTGCCGGATGTCGAAGCTTTGTTCCAGCCAAGTCCTTTCTTCTTATAGGCTGCCGGCGTCACTATGCTGAATTTACGTCCCATTTTGTTTGTCGTTGGGTTAGTTCTCTCAAAACTAGCCCTGTTTATGTATGTGCCAACCATAGTCGCATTCATAACGGGTACAGGCGGATTCCTCGATTTCGCACAAGCCGTCATCATCACGCACATTGTGGCTTTCATTTGTTTGACCATAGGCCGGACATCCGATTTTCGTCTCAGTGTGCGGGACATGTTCCTTATCACCAGTTTAGTGTGGACGGTTGCCAGTGCGTTCGCAGCACTGCCTTTTGTCTTTATCAACCACATCAGCTTTACCGATGCCTACTTTGAAACCATGTCTGGCTTGACGACGACAGGTTCAACCGTGTTGAGTGGGCTTGATGATATGGCGCTAAGCATCCTGTTATGGCGTTCGATTTTGCAATGGCTCGGTGGTGTGGGCTTTATCGTAATGGCGGTAGCGGTTCTACCAATGCTCAACGTCGGTGGTATGAAGCTGTTCCAAACCGAATCTTCTGACTGGTCTGATAAAAGCAGCCCACGAGCCAAAACGGTCGCGAAGAACATAGTTGTGGTGTACTTAGTGCTGACCCTACTGTGTATTATGGGCTACATGCTGACTGGAATGGGCTTATTTGATGCCATTAACCATGCGTTCACCACGCTGTCCACTGGTGGTTACTCAACTTCTGACAGCTCAATGAATCACTTCTCTAACGGTGCTCATTGGATTGCGACACTGTTTATGTTCCTTGGTGGATTGCCATTCCTGCTGTTTGTGGCTACGTTGAGAAAACGTAGCCCTATGGTGCTGTTAAAGGATGCACAGGTACAAGGGTTCTTCCTGCTGTTCATTGTTGCAAGCCTAGTGGTTGCAGCATGGCTCACCCTTAATAATGGCTACTCCGTACTGGACGCCCTACGCGTATCAATGTTCAACATTGTTTCCGTAGTCACCACCACAGGTTACGGGCTTGATGACTTCACGGCTTGGGGCGCACTTCCAACCACACTATTTGGTTTTATTATGATGGTGGGAGCCTGTTCAGGTTCAACAGCGGGTGGTATTAAAATCTTCCGTTTCCAAATTTGCTTTGCCTTACTCAAAAACCAGATGATGAGACTGATTCACCCTAATGGCGTTTTCGTTCAGCGTTATAACCAACGCCCTGTGAATGAAGATATTGTCCGCTCAGTGGTTGCTTTCGGTCTGACCTTCGCCATCACCATCATTTTAATTGCAGGTTGTTTATCCGCTATGGGACTGGACCCAGTGACCAGTATTTCAGGGTCGATCACCGCAGTAGCAAACGTCGGACCGGGAATGGGCACAGTCATTGGTCCAACAGGTAACTTTGCTCCACTGCCGGATGCAGCAAAATGGGTGTTGAGTTTTGGCATGTTGATGGGGCGTTTAGAGATTTTGACGATACTGGTGTTATTCTTCCCAGCGTTCTGGAGACGCTAGTCATGAAATATATTCCGAACACATTGGCAATCGCTTTGATTGCCATCACTGCGAATGCAGCGGCTAGCCAAGTCATCGAACTACAGGATGGACGTAAAGTTCAGCTCAATGATGATTTTACTTGGCAATATGTTCAGCCTGAAAACACTCATCAAGCAACAGCCCTTGCTGTAGCTGCACCCATTATCTCTTCACAACGCGGGACAACGCTCGTACTTGAAAGCGGCAAACCAAGTTTGCAACTGTCTGACTCAGGAGTGGATATTGTTATTGGTACCGCAAGTTATCAAAATGGCAAGGTCGTTTTACCAACCGCTATCACCAATCAAAGTTCGCTATCGGTGATCAATGTTCAACTCAAGATAGAGCTTTTGGACAGCCAGGGGAAAAAGCTCGCTGAGCAAGAAACGACGGTTTGGCAATCGATAAAGCGTCTGGCGGAAACCTATCTGCGACCAAAGACAGCCGCAGAAGGCAAAGTGATAGAAATTGAAGTGCCAAAAGCAGAGAGCTATCAGCTTATTGCGACGGTTTCAAACCTAGAAACCCGCTAAATCGGATTTACATACAGATAGATCGCCAAGAAGTGACAAGCGCAACCCGCAAGAACAAATCCGTGCCAAATAGCATGGTTATAAGGGATGCGCTTCGCTACGTAGAAAATCACCCCCAGTGAATAAACCACACCACCCGCCGCCAATAGTGTTAAACCGCCCACATCCAGATTCAAAGCGAGCTGGTAAATCACCACCAGAGATAACCACCCCATTGCGAGATACGAGAATAGTGAAAAACGCTTAAATCGATACACAAAAGCAACTTTCATGACAATGCCCAACAGAGCAATCGACCAGATCACAATCATCAAACCAAAAGCAAGCGGAGTGCGCAAGCCTACGAGCAGGAAAGGGGTATAGCTACCCGCGATCAATAAGTAAATGGCACAGTGGTCGAAGATTTTTAACCAATGTTTCGCTCTTTGATGAGGAACTGCGTGGTAAAGCGTCGAAGCAAGAAACAGTGCGATCATACTGCCACCATATACACTCATGCTGGCAATAGTCAGGGCATCTGCACTATGGTTTATCGCTTTTACCAGCAATAAAACCAAGCCAACAATACCCAATATCAAACCAATGCCATGGCTAATCGCATTGGCTATTTCTTCTTTCACACTGTATTCACTCACCGACATACCACACCCACATAGAACAGGACAGTAAGCAGATTATGACATATTCAGCTTACAACTGTAAGCTAGAAATGTTAATTTTTAGTTAAGCAACTATGAGTGAGAATCCAGATATTCAAGCACTCTTGTCCCAGCAGATTGTGGTGATTCACCGCTCGTAATCGTCATTTGACGTTTTAGTTCACCTAAACCCAAAAGACTCGCTAACATGCCAGTCGCCCCTCTTTGGTAGCGATCAATTTCAAACCACATTTGCAAAGAGTCCTTGTCGCGATAAGCGACAATTTCCAACTCACGCCAGCGTCCATGAAAAGGCCCGGTGGTCGGAACAAACTCGAACTCTTGCACAAATGGTAACTCAAAGCCTTTTGCAGCTTCACATTCAACCTGACGTAAGCGTAACCCCTGCTCTTCCAGTTCAGAAAAAATGCCATCCATCAGAGGATCTGGCCGAACAGTTAAAATATCTTTATCGGTCGGATCAAGCGCCATCGCAATATCGAGACCAGTCTCCAACCAAACTTTTGCATCGCCAATAGTCACTGGGGTGTTCCAAGGCACATCCATCTCAACATCAAAATCACGCGTCTCGCCCGGCTGAATAGTAAATGAATACGGCAACGACCAATCCGCTAGAACGTGAGTTTGATGAACTTTACGCTTACGCGAACCATGCTGTTTGGACCTGTCTTCCAAGACTTCTTCTACATAGCGACAGCACAATTTTAATTCAATATTATCAATATCCTGCGCACTAGAACCGCCATAAACGTGAACGGTAAATTTCACTGATTGACCGGGATAAAGCACTTCTTGTTGCAGAACGGAATCCACCTTTGCGGAACCTATTCCAAAACTTGCGAGGGTTTTCCTGATAAACGACATACACACCTCCTTCTATCGCTATTCATAGTAAAGCGTATTCCATAGTAAAACGTATGAATAAAAAAACTCAATTACAGCTCTCACACAACCAATTCATTTTTTTAACATATTAACTGGTTAACTATCGACCAATTGAAAACTTGGTGCTAATCTAACTTCGATATGATTTATATCGTTATTCCTAGACAATTTAAGTGGATTGGCGATTGCCAGAAGGAGCCATCCTTCAAACACCTCGGTGCCAGAAGAGCAGCTCATAGTTGCCTAGGTCCATTACATCGGCAATGGATATGCCTGACTGTTAGGTAAATGAATGCGCCCAACAACTGTCAGGTTTTCGCACACAAACCGCAGTGCAATGCGTCGTCGTAGTGGCTTCGTTGCTGCGCCGGTTGCGAAAAAGCTTGCACCTGCAAAAACTCTTGTTGAGACCAATGCACTGACTGCATCGCCAGAAACAAAAGTCGAACAGGCTGCTTAATATAGAAAAGCGCAGAGCTATTTGCTTACAAATAGTAATCTGCGCTTTTTTCTTTTCTACTTTTTCCTACATTTGGTACCTTTAGCTTAAAACCATTAAAAGACTGTGGAGAAAGCTATGAAGTGTCACCGTATTGAAGAGTTACTTGAGTTACTTGAGCCTGAATGGCAAAAAGATTCTGAATGTAACTTGCTCCAGTTCATCGTGAAATTAGCAGGCGAAGCGGGTTACAAAGGTCAGTTGGAAGAACTCACTGACGATGTTCTCATCTATCACCTTAAAATGCGTAACAGCTCAAAAGATGAAGTAATTCCAGGGCTAAAGAAAGATTACGAAGATGATTTTAAAACCGCGCTGCTTCGTGCTCGTGGTGTTATCAAAGATTAAGGCTCCCATCGAACAGAGCGACTTTTATGTCGCTCTTTTTTTGTCATCACCTTTTTAGCGACGAGTTTGTGTTGATAACGGATTTGTATTGAGAACTGAAAAGAAATACGCATTTTGTTGTTAAAGATTGATTGCCTTAAAGAAATAAAAATGTTGATGGCGTTATAATCGCCCACTTATTAAAACAATACTCATCCTTCTCACACTGTGCTGAAGGGGAAAGCAATGTCAGAGAGTGCCGCCACTTTTGAAACGGCACCACAAAGCCCAAAGGAAGATTCCATGAGTCAGGACAAAATAGACATTAAAGATGTGACTCCCAAAGTCTTTAATCCCAAAACCCATAAAGGTCAGGAAGGAGACAGATTTAATCCGAGTAAAGGAATTTACGTTCGAGAAAGTAAAGGGACTTACCAGAAACTGCGTCGCTATGGTGGCTGGTTCTTATTGCTACTTTTTGGATTGGTTCCTTGGTTCTCTTACGGCGATCGCCAAGCTATTCTATTGGATATGGGTAACCAACAGTTCAACTTTTTCGGCACCACACTTTATCCGCAAGATTTAACCTTACTTGCACTCCTGTTTATGATTGCCGCATTTGGACTGTTCTTCCTCACCACATTCTTGGGACGAGTATGGTGTGGCTATCTCTGTCCACAAACTGTATGGACCTTTATGTACATATGGTTTGAAGAAAAGCTTGAGGGCAGCGCCAACAAACGCCGTAAGCAAGATGAAGGCAAAATGACGGCTAAACTGGCGATGCGTAAAACCCTCAAGCATATTGCTTGGTTTGCGATTGCGTTAGTCACGGGTTTCACTTTTGTCGGCTATTTCGTGCCTATTCGCGACCTAGTTATCGACTTTTTCACCCTAAATGCGACGTTTTGGCCAGTGTTTTGGGTACTGTTCTTTGCCATCTGTACTTATGGAAATGCCGGTTGGATGCGTTCAATCATGTGTATTCACATGTGTCCTTATGCTCGTTTCCAATCAGCTATGTTTGATAAAGATACCTTCATTGTTGGCTACAACACCGCTCGCGGAGAACAACGTGGACCCCGTTCCCGCAAAGCCGATCCTAAAGCACTAGGTTTGGGTGACTGTATTGACTGTGACTTGTGTGTTCAGGTGTGCCCTACTGGTATCGATATTCGTGACGGCTTGCAGTATGAGTGTATCAACTGTGGTGCCTGTATCGACGCTTGTGATACTACGATGGAACGTATGGGCTATGAGAAAGGTTTGATTAGCTACACCACTGAGCATCGTTTATCCGGTAAACACACCAAAGTCATGCGTCCAAAACTGATTGGCTATGGCGCGGTACTGCTGATTATGTGCGGTTTGTTTGTTGCTCAAATCGCCGCGGTCGACCCTGCTGGACTAAGCGTGATTCGCGATCGTAACCAGTTATTTAGAACCAACAGCTCAGGTGAAGTAGAAAACACCTACACGCTGAAAGTCATCAACAAGACTCAGCAAACTCAAGACTATAAACTTGATGTCTCTGGCCTCTCGGATGTGACTTGGTATGGTAAACAAACGGTACAGGTGAAACCGGGCGAAGTGGTCAACCTACCAATGAGTTTAGGTGTCAAACCGGATAGCTTAAGTTCTCCTGTTGCGACAATTCAGTTTATACTCAGCGACGATACCAACCAATTCACGATGGAAGTTGAAAGCCGCTTCATTAAGAAGCTGTAAACTTCATCATTATCAAAGGAAAAGGGCTCAGTAATGAGCCCTTTTTAATCAATGACTCAAGCAACGTTTCACTTTGACGCATTAACCCCCGATCTCATGTGGTACGCACTAGAGAGTATCGGTATTCGTGCAGAATCCGGCTTTCTTGCTCTTAATAGCTATGAAAACCGTGTGTATCAGTTTGTGGATGAAGACAAACGACGCTTCGTCGTAAAGTTCTATCGCCCAGAACGCTGGACAGCTGACCAAATTCGCGAAGAACATGAATTTGCACTCGAATTAGCAGAAGCGGAGATCCCGCTAGTCCCACCACTAATGATCAACGGCGCTAACCTTCATCATTATCAAGGCTACGATTTTGCATTGTTCAATAGTGTCGGTGGTCGTCAATTTGAAGTCGATAACGAAGAACAACTGGAATGGGTGGGACGATTTTTAGGACGAATTCATAAAATCGGCACTGAAAAAACTTTCCAACATCGACCAACGGTGAGCTTGGAAGAATACCTATACCAGCCACGAGAGCTGCTACAAAACTCTCAGTGTATTCCAATGCATTTAGAGAACGTGTTCTTTAATGACTTAGACTTGCTGATCAAAAGAATTGAGCAGCAATGGTCAAGTAAACATGTAAACATTCGCCTCCATGGTGATTGTCACCCCGGTAATATTTTATGGCGCGACGGCCCTATGTTTGTCGATCTCGATGACGCTCGTAATGGCCCTGCCGTGCAAGATCTGTGGATGTTACTCAACGGTGAAAGACAAGATAAGCTCGTTCAACTGGATATTTTGCTTGAAGGCTACCAAGAGTTTTGCGATTTTAATGTCTCGGAATTGAAACTAATTGAGCCACTTCGTGGTCTACGAATGGTGCACTACATGGCTTGGTTGGCAAAACGTTGGGATGACCCAGCATTCCCAATCGCCTTTCCTTGGTTCAACGACCCTAAATATTGGGAAAGCCAGGTGCTGTCATTCAAAGAACAAATCTCAGCATTAGACGAGCCAGCGCTCTCACTGATGCCACAATGGTAATTTATTGCCTTTAAAAGGAAAAATGGAGTCCGTAATGAAAAAATTGTTTGCACTGGTTGCAACCCTGATGTTCAGTCTTTCGGCTTATGCAACAGACTTTCAGGAAGGAGTGCACTACAAAGAGCTCGATCTAACACCTTCTTCAAAACCTAGCGTAGTTGAGTATTTCTCGTTTTACTGCCCGCACTGTAATCAGTTTGAACCAATCATTGCTCAGCTTAAAGATAAGCTGCCAGAAGGCGTGAAACTACAAAAGAACCACGTATCTTTCATGGGCGGTAACATGGGTAAATCAATGAGCAAAGCTTACGCGACTATGATTGCACTAGGCGTTGAAGATAAAATGATTCCAGTCATGTTCAACCGTATTCACAACTTGCGTAAGCCACCAAAAGACGATAAAGAGCTTCGTCAGATCTTTACTGATGAAGGTATTGATGGCGGCAAGTTCGACGCTGCATTTAACGGCTTTGCGGTAGATTCTATGGTTCGTCGTTTTGACAAACAGTTCCAAGAAGCTGGCCTAAGCGGTGTTCCTGCCGTTGTGGTCAACAACCACTACTTAGTTCAGGCTCAAGGTATCAAAACATTGGATGAATACTTCGAGTTGGTGAACTTCTTAGTCAACAAGAAATAACACAAACAAAAGGGAGCACAAGCTCCCTTTTTCTTTTTGATTAAGATTTATAAATCTCTTCCAACATCTCGTCTTTATCTTGCCACACGTCCCCCAGCCACTGCTGAAACTGACGTTTGTACGGTTTGTCATTGAAATAATCGCCAGAGACATTCTCATCAACAGGCAATACTCGAATGCGCACGACAACTCTTTTCATACGCCCCATCAACATGTCTCGGAATGGTTTTTCTAAATTGTCTGGATACGCCAGAGTGACATCTATAATGTTTTCAAACTGCTCACCCATCGCCGCTAAGGTATAAGCCATACCACCGGATTTCGGCGGTAGAAGGTGTTGATAGGAAGAACGTACCGCTTGCTGTTTGCGAGAATCAAAACGCGTACCTTCAACATAGTTAACCACTGTGGTCGGATGGAACTTAAACTTCTCACATGAGCGGCGAGTGGTTTGTAAGTCCTGACCACGTTTTTCCGGATGACGAAGCAAATATTCACGGGAATAACGACGCATAAAAGGCATATCAAGCGCCCAACAACCCATTCCAACAAAAGGCACATACAAGAGCTGATACTTTAAGAAAAACTTCGGCATAGGTATACGATCCTTAAATACCGAGCACAGCACTACAATATCCGTCCAGCTCAAATGATTGCTGATTAGCAAGTACCAGCCATCTTTCTTTAAGTCTTCTCCCCCTTCAATATCCCACTGCACAGGATTAGAAAGTGATAGTAACCCTACGTTTACCGTTGCCCATATCCACATCGCTTTATCTGCCATCTGAGTGGCTCGCGCTTTCAGTTTCGGGGTTGGCAGCAGCACTTTAATGACAGCAATTGCACAGATAATCAGAGAGCTTATCGCCGTATTAACGATAACCAATAATGCATTGATAATGAGCAGAAAATAAGACAAGGCAGGGCCTTCAATTCAATGAACAAAAAATAAGCGCACAATTATACAAGTTTGTTCGTTTTTTAAAATATCGTTCAGCAATGGTCAGAGTACTCATAAACAGAACTTATTAATTAGCTCCGACCAATCACCCACCTCTGTTAACCAATCGAGTGAGAAGTAAGTTGTTTGAGTAACCTGTCCATTGCTCGGTAACCTAGAGCTTCCGCAAGATGAGAACGATTTATCTGCTCCTCACCCTGCAAATCAGCAATCGTACGCGCGACTTTGATGATGCGATGGTACGCCCTAACGGATAGCCCCAAACGGTGCAGTGCATTTTCTAGAAACTCCGCATCCGGCTTAGTTAAAGGGCAAACTTGCTCTATCTCTCGGCTCTGCAGCAAGGCATTCACTTTTCCGCTTCGCTCTAACATTTTTTCGCGCGCTTGCAGCACCCGCTCTTTGACAATCGCAGTAGGCTCTCCCCTGTCGCCACCATTAGACAGAGTGCCTTTGGGTAACGCCGGTATCTCTATTGACATATCAAACCTGTCGAGCAATGGGCCTGACAGGCGGCTCAAATAACGCAAGATCACCTGTGGATTAACTCTAGCCCGTTCACCTTCGTGATACCCAGTAGGACTTGGGTTTAAAGCACCCACAAGTTGAAAACGAGCAGGGAAGCGGGTCTTACCTTGCACGCGAGAAATAATGATTTCACCAGATTCCAAAGGTTCACGTAATGAATCTAAGACTTTTCGTTCAAACTCGGGCATCTCGTCGAGAAACAGCAATCCATTGTGAGCGAGAGAAATTTCCCCTGGACGAGGAATCGAACCTCCGCCCACTAACGCCGCCATCGAGCTGGAGTGATGAGGCGAGCGAAACGGTCTTTGCTTCCAGTTGTGAATATTGATCTCTTGCTGAGTGAGGGAAGCGACAGAGGCGGTTTCCATTGCCTCAACGTCAGTCATTGGCGGCAGTAAGTCACACAAGCGCGAAGCCAGCATGGTTTTACCTGTTCCGGGAGGCCCCAAGAACAGCAGGTTATGGTTACCCGCCGCTGCAATTTCTAAAGCTCGTTTTCCCTGTTGTTGCCCGATAATATCTTGCAAGTCTCTTTGAGTGTGTACACTTGGCGCTATACTTGAACTCTCAAACAAGCTCAGTGTTTTCTGCCCACAAAGGTCTGCACACACTTCCAGTAAAGTTTGCGCTGATTTATGTAGCTTTCTGTCTACGAGAGCAGCCTGATCGCCATTCCAATGCGGAACAACCAAGCAACGACTCTTTTTAGACGCCGCTAACGCTGCTGGTAGCACTCCTTTCACGCGACGAAGCTCACCTGACAGAGCAAGTTCACCGATAAATTCGTGTTTATTCAAACTGGTTTGCGAAATTTGGTTCGAAGCCGCCAAGATACCTAACGCAATAGGCAAATCAAACCTTCCTCCTTCCTTGGGAAGATCAGCCGGAGCTAAGTTAACGGTGATTTTTTTTGCAGGAAACACAAACTGAGAATTGATGATGGCACTGCGTACTCTGTCCCTTGATTCCTTCACCGTGGTTTCCGGCAACCCTACTAGCGTGAACCCCGGCATACCGTTACTAATATGAACTTCCACTGTTACTGACGGTGCTTCCACACCTACACTTGCCCGGCTATGAATAATCGCGAGTCCCATTTTTTCCCTTATTCTTTGATTAACAATCACTCAGCAGCCAATCGAGTCTCCAATCAGCTAGAGGCAATTGTTATATATCGTGGCAACACAAAACGAGAATGTGAAAAAAGAATGAGTTTTTGCTTGTCATGTAACGGAGATGTGTGTTACCACTAGAGACGCAAACAATTGCGCATACTATTAAAACGATTTTTTAGAGCAAAGAATGAATTTGAACGCCCGCTTTAACTCTCTGATTACCCTGATTATCGTGGTCATTATTAAGACCGCGCGGGGAATTGCAGGCGTAAAATAATTGCCAAGATTCAAAAAGCCCCCGCACTGAAAAGTCCGGGGGCTTTTTTACAGCCTTTGTGCTGAAACAAAAACAATAAGACTATACCCAAACTACTTGAAGTTGCAGGTAGGCGGCAAGTGAGTGAATCCCCATGAGCATATATAACTATGTGATTGGGGTGAATGAACGCAGACAACACCGCTGCAGCTTCAAGTAGGAAGGGGATAAATAAAAAGCACATACTGATTAATACCTAGTCGGATATGTCAGGAAGAATGGGAGCGCACATGACGTGCAAACACAACACAACAAACAATCACAGCGATTCAAATCGCAATAACGGAGGCATACGATGACGGGAGCGCAACTAGTCGTAGCCGCTTTAAAACAGCAGGGTATCAAGACCGTTTTTGGTTATCCGGGTGGCGCTATCATGCCCATCTATGATGCTTTGTATGATGGCGGAGTAGAACACATACTGTGTCGCCACGAACAAGGTGCTGCAATGGCTGCCATCGGTATGGCCAGAGCAACTCAAGACGTAGCAGTATGTATGGCAACATCAGGCCCTGGAGCCACTAACCTTGTAACCGGCCTTGCCGATGCCTTTCTAGATTCCGTTCCACTCGTTGCTATCACAGGTCAGGTCGCCAGCTCTCACATTGGTACTGACGCTTTCCAAGAAATGGATGTGATAGGTATGTCCCTCTCCTGTACCAAGCACAGCTACCTCGTTACCGATATTAATGAACTGGCTCCAACGCTTGCAGAAGCATTTGAAGTTGCTAAAACTGGCCGCCCAGGTCCTGTTATCGTTGATATCGCTAAAGATGTGCAACTTGGTCAAGCACCGGTGACATCACTACCAAGTTTTACTCCACCAGCAATCCCTCAAGTTGACCCTCAGCAGCTAGTGAAAGCTCAACAGTTGATGACTGAAAGCAAACGTCCTGTTTTGTATGTTGGCGGAGGAGTTCAACTGGCTCATGCGACCGACTGCGTGCGCAACTTCTTACGTTTGAACCCAATGCCTTCAGTGAGCACACTGAAAGGTTTGGGAACCATCGAGCGCCACGACCCACACTACCTTGGTATGTTGGGTATGCACGGTACCAAAGCCGCTAACCTAGTCGTTCAGGAAAGCGATTTATTGATCGTTGTGGGTGCTCGTTTTGATGACCGTGTAACCGGAAAGCTGGATACCTTTGCTCCACACGCAAAAGTCATTCACATTGATATTGATGCAGCAGAATTCAACAAACTACGTAAAGCGAATGCTGCACTGCGTGGTGACATCAACAGTATCTTGCCTCAGTTAGAACTGAGCCACGACATTGCTCCTTGGGTTCACCACAGTGAAAGCTTGCGCAGTGGCTTTAAATGGCGCTATGACCATCCGGGCGATCTTATTTATGCACCACTGCTATTGAAGCAACTGTCTGACATGATGCCCGATAGCTCGATTGTCTCTACCGACGTAGGCCAACACCAAATGTGGGCCGCACAGCATATCCAACCGCGTATGCCACAAAACTTCATCTCGTCAGCGGGTTTAGGCACGATGGGCTTTGGTTTACCTGCTGCAATGGGCGCAGCTGTCGCTCGTCCAGAAGACCAATCGATTCTGGTATCTGGAGACGGTTCATTCATGATGAACGTCCAAGAACTTGGCACTCTGAAACGCCGTAAAATTCCAGTGAAGATGGTTCTATTGAACAACCAACGCTTAGGTATGGTTCGTCAGTGGCAATCACTATTCTTCGATGGTCGCCACAGTGAAACTATCCTAGATGACAACCCAGATTTCGTCATGCTGGCAAAGGCATTCGATATTCCGGGCAAAACCATCACTAAGAAAGAAGAAGTTGAACCCGCATTAAAAGAGATGCTTGAAAGCAAAACCGCTTATCTGCTTCATGTCTTAATTGATGAAGAAGAAAACGTATGGCCGCTGGTACCACCGGGCGCATCCAACAATGACATGCTAGAGAACACTTAAGAGAGGCTCACCATGCAAAGATATCTGTTAGACATCAAAGCAGACGATAAACCAGTACTACTTGAGCGTGTTCTGCGTGTTATTCGCCACCGCGGTTTTATCATTAGACAAGTAGCGGCAACTCAAAACCATGAAAGCAAGGTTGCAAGTGTAGAGATTATTGTCGACAGCGACAGACCAATCACAACTTTGACCAACCAGATTGAAAAATTATGGGATGTTCGCACTGTTGATGTGACCAACATCAGAAACGACGAGCTGCCAAATAACAATTTACAACAACAAATTTGCGCTTAAAGCATTAGTTCTTAAAGCCACTAATTTATAAAGAAATAAGGTAAGGAAACACAACATGCCTAAATACCGTTCGGCCACCACAACACATGGACGCAATATGGCTGGAGCACGCGCACTATGGCGTGCCACTGGCGTCAAAGAAGAAGATTTCGGTAAACCGATTATCGCTGTCGTCAACTCATTCACTCAGTTCGTTCCGGGTCACGTTCACCTAAAAGATTTAGGTCAGCTAGTTGCCGCAGAAATTGAAGCCGCAGGCGGCATCGCAAAAGAATTCAATACCATCGCGGTTGATGATGGTATCGCAATGGGCCACGGCGGTATGCTTTACTCATTGCCATCTCGTGAACTTATCGCAGACTCAGTAGAGTACATGGTGAATGCACACTGTGCAGATGCAATGGTGTGTATTTCTAACTGTGACAAAATCACTCCGGGGATGCTAATGGCGTCAATGCGCCTGAATATTCCGGTGATCTTTGTTTCTGGTGGTCCAATGGAAGCGGGTAAAACCAAGCTCTCTGACCAAATCATCAAGCTAGATCTTGTTGATGCCATGATGCAAGGTGCTGACCCTAAAGTCTCTGACGCGCAAAGTGAGCAGATAGAACGCTCTGCATGTCCAACTTGTGGTTCATGTTCTGGCATGTTCACTGCAAACTCTATGAACTGTCTGACAGAAGCACTCGGCCTTTCTCAACCGGGTAACGGCTCTATGCTGGCAACACATGCTGACCGTAAAGAGCTGTTTATCAATGCTGGCCGTCGTATCGTTGAACTGACAAAACGTTACTATGAGCAAGATGATGTAACCGCACTGCCACGCAATATCGCAAACAAAAATGCGTTCGAAAACGCAATGGCGTTAGATATCGCAATGGGTGGTTCAACCAATACGGTTCTTCACTTGCTTGCTGCGGCTCAAGAAGGCGAAGTGGATTTCGATATGACTGATATCGACCGCATGTCTCGCTTAATTCCACATCTGTGTAAAGTGGCACCATCAACTCAGAAATATCACATGGAAGACGTACACCGCGCTGGTGGTGTAATGGGTATTTTGGGTGAACTCAACCGTGCAGGCTTGCTACATAGTAAAACCAACACGGTGCTAGGTTTAACGATGGAAGAGCAGCTTAGCCAATACGATGTGATGCAAACCAGCTCGGACGCGGTAAAAGACTTTTTCCGCGCAGGCCCTGCAGGTATCCGTACCACTAAAGCCTTTTCTCAAAACTGCCGTTGGGACACGCTGGATGTTGACCGTAAAGAAGGTTGTATCCGTGAGAAACAATACGCTTTCAGTCAAGATGGTGGCCTAGCTGTACTTAGCGGTAACATCGCATTGGATGGCTGTATCGTTAAAACTGCAGGTGTGGATGAAAGTATCCTCAAGTTCGAAGGCCCAGCAGTGGTATTTGAAAGCCAAGAAGATGCGGTTGAAGGCATTCTTGGCGGTAAAGTGAAATCTGGTGACGTAGTCGTTATCCGTTACGAAGGCCCTAAAGGTGGTCCGGGCATGCAAGAGATGCTTTACCCAACCACTTACCTAAAATCTATGGGTCTAGGAAAAGAGTGTGCACTATTAACTGATGGTCGCTTCTCTGGCGGTACTTCTGGTCTGTCGATTGGTCACGTTTCTCCTGAAGCGGCGAATGGTGGCACGATTGGTCTAGTGAAAGCGGGCGACACTATCTCTATCGATATTCCAAACCGTACTATTTCTCTACAAGTATCAGAGCAGGAGCTTGCTGAGCGCCGTGCTGAACAAGAGAAGCTAGGTTGGAAACCGGTTGATCGTCAACGTGAAGTTTCTTTTGCACTAAAAGCTTATGCCAGCATGGCAACCAGTGCTGACAAAGGTGCGGTGCGAGATAAATCTAAGCTAGAGGGCTAGATTTATGACCTTAACCCAACAAACTGGCGCAGATTATCTGCGCCAAGTCCTTCGCGCTCCTGTCTATGAGGTGGCAAATGTCACGCCACTTCAAGATATGCCTCGTCTGTCTGTTCGTATCAGCAACCAAGTGCAGATCAAGCGTGAAGACCGCCAGCCAGTGCACTCGTTTAAATTGCGTGGTGCTTACAACATGGTGGCGAACCTGACCGAAGAGCAGAAAGCAGCCGGTGTTATTGCAGCCTCTGCGGGCAACCATGCTCAAGGTATGGCGTTGTCAGGGACTAAGCTCGGTATTAAAACCACCATCGTTATGCCTCGCACCACACCAGATATCAAAGTTGAAGCGGTTCGCGGTTTTGGTGGTAACGTTATTCTTCACGGCAGCAACTTTGACGAAGCGAAAGCAGAAGCTGAACGTCTGTCGGTAGAAAACGGCTATACCTTTGTGCCACCTTTTGACCACCCACTGGTCATTGCTGGTCAAGGCACTATTGGTATGGAGATGCTGCAGCAAAACGGCCATCTCGATTACATTTTTGTCCCAGTTGGCGGCGGCGGTTTAGCGGCGGGTGTCGCGGTACTGGTTAAGCAGTTGATGCCGGAAATCAAAGTCATTGCGGTAGAACCTGAAGATTCCGCGTGTTTAAAAGCAGCCCTAGATGCAGGTGAACCTGTGGTACTTGACCAAGTCAGCATGTTTGCCGACGGTGTTGCAGTAAAACGCATCGGCGATGAAACCTTCCGCCTATGTCAGCAATATCTGGACGGTCATATCACGGTATCGAGTGATGAAATCTGCGCTGCAGTAAAAGATATCTTTGAAGATACTCGTGCAATTGCCGAGCCTTCAGGCGCTTTAGCTCTGGCTGGATTGAAAAAATTCGCTGAGAAGAACCAACTAAAAGATAAGAAACTGGCAACCGTGCTATCGGGTGCGAACACCAACTTCCACGGTCTACGTTACGTTTCTGAGCGCTGTGAACTGGGTGAAAAACGCGAAGGCTTACTTGCAGTCACTATTCCAGAGCAGAAAGGTGCGTTCTTTAAGTTCTGCCAAATCATTGGTAACCGTGCAGTAACAGAGTTCAACTACCGTTATAGCGATGACGAGCTGGCCAATATCTTTGTTGGTGTTCGCCTAGCCGGTGGTCAGGAAGAGCTACAATCCATCATCAAAGAGCTACGCGCTTCTGGTTACCCAGTGCAGGATCTCTCGGACGATGAAATGGCGAAACTGCACACCCGTTATATGATTGGTGGCAAGCCGTCTAAACCATTGAAAGAGCGTTTATACAGCTTCGAATTTCCAGAATATCCGGGTGCACTGCTTAAGTTCTTAAGCACCCTTGGTACTCACTGGAACATCAGTCTGTTCAACTACCGTAACCACGGTGCTGACTATGGTCGCGTACTGTGTGGCTTTGAGCTTGAACAATCTGATTTAGAACGTTTCTCTGCTCATCTGGTTGAGCTGGGCTATCGCTGTAAAGATGAAACCGACAACCCGTCTTATCGCTTCTTCTTAGCGAAATAGCAACTTCAGTACAAAAGCCATCGAAAGTCGATGGCTTTTCTTTTTTCTGCTTGTTTTGGCTTTGCCGCAAAAGAAAAGCTCCCACCAATGGCAGGAGCTTTAATGATACTTAGATTTCTAAGTCTTACTTTTTCAGATCAAAACGGTCTGCGTTCATTACTTTGGTCCAAGCTGCGATGAAGTCTTTTACGAACCTCTCTTGGTTGTCATCTTGAGCATACACTTCTGCGTATGAGCGCAAGATAGAGTTTGAACCAAACACTAGGTCAGCACGAGTTGCCGTGAACTTAGCTTCGCCTGTTTTACGGTCACAGATGTCGTAAGAGTTGCGACCCGTTGGTTTCCAAGTAAATGCCATGTCGGTTAGGTTCACGAAGAAATCGTTAGTCAAAGTACCAACGCGGTCGGTAAACACACCGTGTTTGCTGCAACCATGATTAGTACCTAGCACACGCATACCACCGATAAGCACAGTCATCTCTGGTGCAGTCAAACCAAGCAATTGAGCACGATCTAGCAACATCTCTTCAGGTGTCACTGTGTAGTGTTTCTTCTGCCAGTTACGGAAACCGTCGGCTACAGGCTCAAGTACATCAAATGATTCTGCATCGGTTTGTTCTGCTGTTGCATCACCACGACCCGCGGCAAATGGTACTTTAAAGTCGTAACCGGCTGCTTTCACCGCTTTCTCGATACCGA
Source organism: Vibrio sp. C8 (assembly GCF_054051265.1). Lineage (NCBI taxonomy): Bacteria > Pseudomonadati > Pseudomonadota > Gammaproteobacteria > Vibrionales > Vibrionaceae > Vibrio > Vibrio sp. C8. Next base: position 46,984 of record NZ_JBPAOE010000012.1, on the reverse strand, counting down.
CGTTACCTGCAAGTACAATAGTATCTGCAATGCTAATTGCGAACTCTTGTGCAATCTTGGTCAGTTCAGAAAGCACTCGAGTTAGACGCTCTGGTTCGTTACCTTCCCAAGCATTTTGTGGCGCAAGGCGAATACGAGCACCGTTCGCACCACCACGTAGGTCTGAATTGCGGAAAGTACGGGCGCTATCCCATGCTGTTGAAACTAACTCAGAAACGGTTAGGTCAGTTGCGGCAATTTTCGCTTTAACTGCATCAACATCGTAACCCGTCACGCCTGCTGGAATTGGGTCTTGCCAAATCAAGTCTTCTGCAGGTACATCTGGACCAACATAGTTTGTTTTCGGACCTAAATCGCGGTGAGTAAGTTTGAACCAAGCACGCGCAAACACTTCGTTAAAGTACGCTGGATCTTGATGGAAACGCTCAGAAATCTTACGGTATTCTGGGTCAACTTTCAGCGCCATGTCCGCATCAGTCATCATTGGGTTGTAACGGATTGATGGATCTTCCACGTCTACCGGTTTATCTGCTTCAGCGATGTCTACTGGCTCATATTGCCATGCACCTGCTGGGCTCTTAGTTAGCTTCCACTCATGCTCTAGCAGCATCTTGAAGAAACCGTTGTCCCACAGTGTTGGGTGAGTTGTCCAAGCACCTTCGATACCACTGGTCACTGTATCGCGACCGATACCACGAGATTTGTGGTTGTTCCAGCCCAGACCTTGCTCTTCAACGTCAGCACCTTCTGGATCTGGACCTAGGTTTTCAGCTTTACCGTTACCGTGCGCTTTACCTACTGTATGACCACCAGCCGTTAGCGCTACAGTTTCTTCGTCGTTCATCGCCATGCGAGCAAATGTCACACGCATGTCAGCCGCAGTTTTTAGTGGGTCAGGATTACCATCCACACCTTCTGGGTTTACGTAGATTAAACCCATCATTACTGCTGCTAGAGGATTTTCTAGATCACGCTCACCTGAGTAACGGCTACCTTCGCCACCACTCTTCGCTAACCAATCTTTTTCAGAGCCCCAGTAAATGTCTTTTTCTGGATGCCAGATATCTTCACGGCCGAACGCAAAACCAAAGGTTTTTAGACCCATTGATTCATAAGCGATGTTACCAGCAAGAATCATCAAGTCAGCCCAGCTGATTTTGTTACCGTATTTTCTTTTTATTGGCCATAGTAGGCGACGCGCTTTATCTAAGTTCGCGTTATCTGGCCATGAGTTGAGAGGAGCAAAGCGCTGGTTACCGGTAGAAGCACCACCACGACCATCCGCAGTACGGTAGCTACCTGCTGAGTGCCAAGCCATACGAATCATCAAACCGCCGTAGTGACCCCAGTCTGCTGGCCACCACTCTTGGCTGTCTGTCATTAATGCTGTTAGGTCTTTTTTCAAAGCTTCTACATCAAGCTTTTTGAGTTCTTCTCGGTAATTGAAATCTTCACCAAGTGGGTTGGTTTTCTTATCGTGTTGATGAAGGATGTCCAAATTTAGAGCATTAGGCCACCAGGCCATTACCGAAGATCCCGTTGATGTCATGCCGCCATGCATCACTGGGCACTTTCCTGCTGAGTTGTTATCTTTCTTATCCATTGAGCATGCTCCTTTCAAAGCGAAGTTCTGTCTGTCGTTCTTACACCCAAACCCATTCTCTAGACGCTAATTGTTCTCTATTTCGAAATAGGTTTATGTCTGTTTGTTATTTCAACAATGAGTATATGAGTAGCCTGAAATATGATCACATTCTTTAAACCGATTTAATCAATAAGAGAAATCTATTAAACAATTCCAAACATAAAGAATAGTTGTTAATGGTAGTTAAACTATTTGAACGGAAATAAATTCAGTCAGCACAAAGTAAAAATCAAACATCCCCTTGTCTCATCGACCAAAAAGCTTGGTCTATACTCTGTTTTTACAAAAATACTATTTACAAAGACTATGACTAAAACGCATAGATCTAATGCTAAAGTTTCATTTAATTCATTAGCCTATCAGCGCTAGACTGTCCTTAATAACCCGATAACCCTTGTGGAGAAACAAAATGTTTCAAGCTCTGACTCTAAACCAAGAAGAAAAACAAACTATTGCGACTATTGAACAGCTTGATGAATCACAACTTCCGGAAGGTGATGTGCTTGTTGCTGTTGATTACTCCTCACTGAACTATAAAGATGGCCTTGCCATTACAGGTAAAGGAAAAATTATCCGCAACTTCCCTATGGTTCCGGGTATTGATCTCGCAGGTAAAATCATCAGCTCTGAAGACTCTCGCTATAAAGAAGGCGATGCTGTTGTTCTTACTGGCTGGGGTGTGGGTGAGAATCACTGGGGCGGCATGGCAGAAAAAGCTCGCCTTAAAGCAGATTGGTTAGTTCCTCTTCCTCAAGGTTTTTCAGCAAAACAAGCCATGATGATAGGTACTGCTGGCTTTACCGCAATGTTATGTGTTCAAGCTCTTGTTGATGCTGGAGTAAAACCAGAAAGTGGACCAATTTTGGTGACGGGTGCAAGCGGTGGTGTTGGTTCTGTTGCTGTCACTCTTCTGGCTCAATTGGGCTATAAAGTTGCTGCTGTTACAGGTCGTGTTGAAACTAACGGTCCATTGCTTGAAAAATTAGGCGCTAGCCAAATTATCGACCGCAGTGAGTTTGAAGAACCAGCACGCCCACTAGAAAAGCAAGTTTGGGCGGGTGCCGTTGATACTGTGGGCAGTAAAGTTTTAGCGAAAGTGTTAGCGCAAATGGATTACAACAGTGCTGTTGCTGCATGTGGACTTGCAGGTGGCTTTGACCTTCCAACCACAGTGATGCCATTTATTCTACGTAATGTACGTCTGCAAGGCGTTGATTCAGTAAGCTGCCCACTAGAAAAACGTGTTGCTGCATGGGAAAAATTGGCTGAGCTACTACCAGCGAGTTATTTCGAACAAGCTTGTACAGAAATCACGCTTGAGCAAGCACCACAATACGCTGAAAACATCACCAATGGTCAAGTCACTGGCCGTGTTGTTATTAAACTATAATCGTTTGAAAGATAAGGCTCTCCGGAGCCTTATCTTTTTACTCTAACCCCATATCTTCCACACGCTTCGCAATCAGCTTTCCACACTCTTCTTTAACAATGCTTCTCAGCCACTCTTGTGCTGGCGAATGTTCGCACCTCGGATGCCAAATCATTGAGTAGTCAAAAGGAGTGAACTGAAATGGCAGTGGCTTAACAACTAAGTCATAGCGCTCTGCAACCAGATAAGCTAAATCTGCCGGTACAGTCATAATCAGAGGCATCATATCAATAATGGCTAGTGCGGCTTCTAAATGATAGGCGCGCAACACCATATGACGAGGAGAGCAACCTTCAAGAGCCTGATCTATCAGCGCTTTGACTCCATCACTAATCGCTATCATGGCATGGGGATACTGCAGATAATCTTGCAAACTCATAGTACTGTTCGCTAACGGATGTTGTTTAGATAACAAACATAACACCCCCACCCTTCCCAGAATCTCGTGACGCAGCGGTTCTATAGAACGAATAGGACGGCAAATAGCGAGATCAGCACCATCATAAGTAAGCTGATCCATCAGTCGTTCATGCTGAAGAGGCAAAAACTCAAAGGAGACATTCGGCGCTTCTTTATATATCCGAGGCAGAGCGAATGGCAAAATGGTTTGCATAGCATAGTCGGTAGTTGCGATCGTAAAGGTATGATCACAAGAGGTTGGATTAAAATCCAAAGGAGAAAGCACCTGACGCAGCGATTCTAGGGGTTCCCCTAACGCTAAATTAATTGCTAAAGCCCTCTCTGTCGGAATAAGGCTTTGACCTTGGCGGGTAAACAACGGGTCAGCTAATAAGCTACGCAACCGTCCTAACACTCGACTCATTGCAGACTGACTTAAATTCAGGCGTTCAGCAGCTCGACTTACACTGCGCTCTTCCACCAGAACTCGCAAAGCAATAAGTAGGTTTAAATCCCGACGATAAACATCTTCTAATTCCACAATAACACTCTGGTTTATAACGATACTCTGAGTGTAACCAATAAATAAAAAAAATCCCGCCTTTCAGCGGGGAAGCCCAAGAAAACTGGGGATAGTGTCGGAATATCGTAGAGCATAGTATGACAATTAATGTTTCTGTTCTTCAGATGAGCCTTGCCACAGGTGCATCTCAAGCCAGAGACCACTGATTGAGGCAATCACGCCAAGTAGTGGCATGAGTGATGGTTCAGCAGGTGTCTTCATAACTAATGAGCAGAAAGAGATAAAACACAGAACCGAATAGATGGTCAGTCTATCTAACGCTGTTAACATACAACCTCCAGCTCACTTGTTACCAACTTGTTAATTAAATTAAACCAAATTGTTTCATTTGCCAAGAGTTTATTGAATAATTTTTCCCCAACAGTATTATCAACGCCCTAAATGTGACATCCGTTAGGTTTGCTATGAGTATCAATCCAGAAATCACCGATAACATCAGTGTCAATAAAGTATTGGAAGCTGAAGGATTACGCTGCCCTGAGCCTGTAATGATGGTCAGAAAGACAATTCGTACTATGCAGGATGGTGAAGTGCTGCTGGTAAAAGCGGATGACCCGTCAACCACTCGGGATATCCCAAGTTTCTGTCGCTTTATGGACCACCAGTTGTTGTCATCAAAAACAGACGAACTGCCTTACCTGTATCTGATTAAAAAAGGTTTGGAATAAACGCGAGAATGGAAACAAACAAAGGCTGCCATAACACATTCATCTTTATGAATGAATGTCGTGGCAGCCTTTTGCTTAATCTTGATTTTCTACAGAGCGTAACTCCGCTTGCAGTTTGTTGACCTGTTTTTGTAACGCCCGAATTTCGTTATGCAGTGGAATGATGTGAGATACCCGAATCCAAGACTCAACGCTTAAACCCGCCATAATGATTGCTCCCGCAACCATGGGTAGCCACATTTCCGTTAACGACATTCCAAGTAACGTTAAACCAAAGCCAAACGTAAACAAATAAGCCTGACTCTTAACGCTCATCCCCATGTATCGTGACAACATAAACGAGCCCTCTTTTTTAGAAAACCATCGCCTATTACATTAGCATGACAAGAGTGACACAAATATGTCAGCCCGCGCATTATTGATTGTTATTTAAACAATATTTGCAACCAAAAATGACAGACTGACTGGTGTTACTTATAAGAACGCTGTGCCCGCAGCTAAGGCCAAGAACAGCAGTGCGGTGACTTTTCGAATCATAGCTAAAGGAAGTTTGTCTGCAGACAATTTACCAATCAGAACAACTGGAACGTTGGCTAGCAGCATACCAATGGTCGTACCCAGCACCACCATGGTTAACGCGTCTGCGAATTGAGCTCCAAGAATAGAAGTCGCAATCTGAGTTTTGTCACCAATTTCAGCGACAAAGAACGCGATAAAACTTGCAATAAAAGGCCCGCGATTTGAGATCTCCTCGTCATCATCCAATTTATCTGGAATCAACACCCAGCCAGCCATGGCTAAGAAACTGACCACCACTACCCATTTCAGGATTTCCGGAGATAAATAATCGGCAACTACAACACCTAACCAAGCAGCTAATGCGTGGTTCACAACGGTTGCAAGGAAAATAGCAGCAATGATAGGTACCGGTTTACGGTAACGGCTGGCTAACAGAAGAGATAGTAATTGGGTTTTGTCACCAATTTCGGCTAAGGCGACAGTTGTAATTGAAATAGCTAAAACGCTCACGACCTACTCATTAGGGTAGGGATTATTATATAAACCATAGACAAACCCCACGCCCTACCCAAGTTCGCGGTGTTTGTCTAAGGTCTTGCTAAACTCGAAGGGCTTCGAGTCTCGGACGCCATGGTGATTTTGCACCAATTATGTTGACGAACGAATCGGTACTGTTTGCTACAGCGCCCGATAAGCTACTCCCCAAAGACAGGCCGAATTCTATACAGCATCGTTATTAATCTCAACCCTAAATTCACCATGCACTTCCATTTAAGCTTTTCTCTGATTAAAGAATAACGACTAATAAACGAAAAAATCTCCCTTAAAAGAAAGTTTGAGCGAATAAATAGGCAATATTGGCACTACTTTGTCAGGGAATAACTGGGTATACTTGATCGTTATTTTTTATCAATTCAGACAGAAGAATCGCGCGAACCTGACTATGCAAAAATACGATATCAAAACCTTTCAGGGTATGATCCTCGCGCTGCAGGATTATTGGGCCCAACAAGGCTGTACCATTGTTCAGCCACTAGATATGGAAGTGGGCGCTGGTACGTCTCACCCAATGACGTGCTTACGAGCTCTTGGCCCAGAGCCAATCGCTACAGCGTATGTTCAACCTTCACGCCGTCCAACTGATGGTCGTTACGGTGAAAACCCTAACCGTCTTCAGCACTACTACCAGTTCCAGGTGATCATTAAACCGTCACCAGACAACATTCAAGAACTGTACTTAGGTTCTCTGAAAGTGCTGGGTGTTGACCCACAAGTACACGATATCCGTTTCGTGGAAGATAACTGGGAAAACCCAACTCTAGGTGCATGGGGTCTTGGCTGGGAAGTTTGGCTAAACGGTATGGAAGTAACTCAGTTTACTTACTTCCAACAAGTTGGTGGTCTAGAGTGTAAACCTGTTACAGGTGAAATCACTTACGGTATTGAACGTCTGGCGATGTACATTCAGGGCGTGGATTCTGTGTATGACTTGGTATGGACAGATGGCCCACTAGGTAAAGTAACCTATGGTGACATTTTCCATCAAAACGAAGTTGAGCAATCTACTTACAACTTCGAACACGCAGATGTAGATTTCCTATTCACCTTCTTCGACCAATGCGAAAAAGAGTGTAAACACTTGCTTGAGCTTGAAAAGCCTCTTCCGCTGCCAGCTTACGAACGTATTTTGAAAGCTGGCCACGCGTTCAACCTACTAGATGCGCGTAAAGCAATCTCAGTAACAGAACGTCAGCGTTACATCCTACGTATTCGTAACCTAACTAAATCGGTTGCAGAAGCGTACTACGCATCTCGTGAAGCTTTGGGCTTCCCAATGTGTAAAAAGGGTGAGGACAAATAAGATGGCAAAAGAATTTCTAATTGAACTCGGTACTGAAGAGTTACCACCAAAGCAACTTCGCACGCTAGCAGAAGCATTTTCTGCAAACTTTGAAGCAGAATTAAAAGCTGCTGACCTTGCTCATGAAGGCATCAAGTGGTTTGCAACGCCACGTCGTTTGGCTCTTAAAATCGCTAATCTTGCTGAAGGCCAAGCGGACAAAGTCGTTGAAAAACGTGGTCCTGCGATTGCAGTTGCTTTTGATGCAGATGGTAACCCAACCAAAGCTGCTGAAGGCTGGGCTCGTGGTAACGGTATCACTGTTGAACAAGCAGATCGCCTAAAGACAGACCAAGGTGAATGGCTGCTTTACAAACAAGAAGTGAAAGGCCAAGAAGCAAAAGCAGTTGTTGTTGAACTTGCAGCAAAAGCCCTAGCTAACCTACCTATCGCGAAACCAATGCGTTGGGGTGATAAAGAAACTCAATTTATCCGCCCAGTTAAAACGCTAACCATTCTGTTCGGTGATGAACTTATCGAAGGTGAAATCCTTGGTGTAAGTTCTGCTCGTACTATCCGTGGTCACCGTTTCATGGGTGAAGCAGAGTTCACTATTGATTCTGCATCTCAATACCCAGCGATTCTCGAAGAGCGCGGTAAAGTCATTGCAGATTACGATGCTCGTAAAGCCACCATCATTGCTGATGCACAAAAAGCAGCACAAGAAGTTGGCGGCGTTGCAGACCTAGAAGATGACCTAGTAGAAGAAGTAACTTCACTGGTTGAATGGCCTGTTGTGCTTACCGCTAAGTTTGAAGAAAAGTTCCTCAAAGTACCTTCAGAAGCTTTGGTTTACACCATGAAAGGCGACCAGAAGTACTTCCCAGTGTATGACGCAGATAAGAAACTGCTGCCTAACTTTATCTTCGTATCTAACATCGAGTCTAAAGAGCCTCGTCATGTAATTGAAGGTAACGAGAAAGTGGTTCGTCCACGTCTTGCTGATGCAGAGTTCTTCTTCAACACTGACCTGAAGAGCAAACTGGTTGATCGCCTGCCTCAGCTAGAAACGGCAATCTTCCAACAAAAACTGGGCACAATCAAAGACAAAACAGACCGTATCACAGAGCTTGCTGGTTATATTGCTGAGCAAATCGGTGCGGATGTTGAGAAATCAAAACGCGCTGGTCTGCTAGCGAAGTGTGACCTAATGACATCAATGGTATTCGAGTTTACCGATACTCAAGGTGTTATGGGCATGCACTACGCACGCCACGACGGTGAAGCAGAAGAAGTTGCAGTGGCACTTAACGAGCAATACATGCCTCGTTTCGCTGGCGACAGCCTACCAACCAACGGTGTATCAGCAGCGGTTGCTATGGCGGATAAGTTGGACACTATCGTAGGTATCTTCGGTATTGGCCAAGCACCAAAAGGCAGTGACCCATTTGCACTACGCCGCGCATCACTGGGTGTTCTGCGTATCATCGTCGAATACGGTTACAACCTAGATTTAGTAGACTTAGTCGCGAAAGCGAAATCACTGTTCGGTGATCGTTTAACTAACGAAAGCGTTGAGCAAGATGTGATTGAATTTATGCTAGGTCGTTTCCGTGCATGGTACCAAGATGAAGGTTTCAGCGTAGACATCATCCAAGCGGTACTGGCTCGTCGCCCAACTAAACCTGCAGACTTTGACCAACGTGTTAAAGCGGTTTCCCACTTCCGTGAGTTGGATGCAGCAGAATCACTGGCAGCAGCAAACAAACGCGTGGGTAACATTCTGGCGAAATTCGAAGGCGAACTGCCAGCTGAGATTGAACTGTCTCTTCTTCAGGAAGATGCAGAGAAAGCTCTGGCTGAAAACGTTGAAGTGTTAACTGAAGCGTTAGAGCCTGCATTCGCAACGGGTAACTACCAACAAGCATTGAGCCAACTTGCTGCGCTACGCGAGCCAGTAGATGCGTTCTTTGATAACGTAATGGTAATGGCAGATGATGAAGCGTTGAAGAAAAACCGCTTAACTCTACTTAACAACCTACGTAACTTGTTCCTGCAAATTGCGGATATCTCATTACTACAAAAGTAATTGAGTAACTCAGTTTAAAACGCTGAGTTTATTCCACTAAAGCTTGAAAAAGCGGCCTGACTCCTCCGAGTTGCGCCGCTTTTTTTGCATCATATGAAATAGTGCTTTGCCTCACAAAAGCATTACGGTATGTTCAGGAACTATTCTAAACGGCTGAGAATCTATCCGCCGGCAATACTCAAATAAACACAACCCCAGGTAGTCAGTAATGCAGTTTTCAACTTTTGGCGAGAAATTTAATCGATATTCTGGAATAACCCAATTAATGGACGATTTGAATGATGGTTTACGCACACCGGGTGCCATCATGCTTGGTGGAGGTAACCCTGCCGCCATTCCTGAAATGCTCGATTATTTCCGACTGACAACCGAAGAAATGCTGGCCGATGGCTCTTTACTGGCTGGAATGACTAACTACGACGGTCCTCAAGGTAAAGATGTCTTTATCAGCGCGTTGGCAAAACTGCTGCGTGATACTTATGGCTGGGACATTACAGAAAAGAACATCAGTTTAACCAACGGTAGTCAAAGTGGTTTTTTCTACCTGTTCAACCTGTTTGCCGGTCAACAGCCAGACGGCAGCTTTAAGAAAATTTTATTGCCTCTAGCACCCGAATACATCGGTTATGGTGATGCTGGCATCGACGAAGATATTTTCGTTTCTTACCACCCAGAGATCGAACTGCTGGATAATGGTCTGTTCAAATACCATGTCGATTTTGAGCAGCTAAAAATCGACGATTCTGTTGCCGCTATCTGCGCCTCTCGTCCAACCAACCCAACGGGTAATGTGTTAACAGAGGAAGAGATCCACAAGCTCGACCAATTAGCTCGTGAGAACAATATTCCACTGCTGGTGGACAATGCTTATGGCGTACCATTTCCAAACATCATTTTTGAAGATGTAGAACCGTTCTGGAATGAGAATACGATTCTATGTATGAGCTTGTCTAAGCTGGGATTGCCGGGTGTACGCTGCGGCATTGTGATTGCCAACGAGCAGGTGACGGAAGCGCTAAGTAATATGAACGGCATCATCAGCTTAGCACCGGGCAGTATTGGCCCAGCGTTGGCACACCGCATCATTGAAAAGAATGACTTATTGCGTCTGAGTGAAGAGGTGATTAAGCCTTTCTATAAACAGAAATCTCAACGTGCAGTAGAACTTCTGCAACATGCTATCGATGATAAGCGATTCCGAATTCATAAACCTGAAGGCGCTATATTTTTATGGCTATGGTTTGATGAACTGCCAATCACTACCATGGAGCTATACAAACGCCTGAAAGATCGCGGTGTTCTGATTGTTCCGGGCGAGTATTTCTTTATTGGTCAAAAGGAAGATTGGGCTCACGCGCATCAATGCATACGCATGAACTATGTTCAAGACGATGAAGCAATGCAAAAAGGCGTTGCGGTGATCGCTGAAGAAGTGAAAAAAGCGTATTTAGAAAGCTAATTTTGTTACCCTCGTGTAAGTAACTAAAGCCTGAGAAACTAGGCCTAAGAAATTAGAAAGCCCGCTTACTCGCGGGCTTTCTGCTATTCGTTCTCTACTTAATGATTAGCTCTCTAGTAAGTGTTTGCCGTTAATGGAGATTTTACGTGGCTGCATGGCTTCTGGCGTTTCTCTTTCCAGATCAATATGTAGCAAGCCATTTTCCATCGTCGCGCCAATCACTTTTACGTAGTCCGCTAGTTGGAACTTACGTTCGAAATCACGCTCGGCAATACCCTGATAAACGTATTTTTTTTCTTCTGTTGGTTTACGTTCACCACGAACAATCAAGGTGTTTTCTTGTTGAGTGATATCAAGCTCTTCGTCAGCAAATCCAGCCACCGCCATAGTAATGCGGAATTTGTTCTCTTCTTGCTGCTCGATGTTGTATGGAGGAAAACCGCCTTGGCTATTTTTTGCTGCGTTCGCTTCCATCATATTAAGAAGACGATCAAAACCAATTGCGTTGCGGTATAGCGGAGTAAAATCTACAGTTCTCATAATAAGTATCCTTCTTTGAAGCAATATTTTTTAAATGATGCATTGATTAGATGCTGAATAATGAAGCGGACTCTCCTTTTGGACGAGTCAGTGGAAACCCACCAGCTGCGGCATTTCCTGCTTCGTGAATAGATATAAGGCCACCTTTTAGTCTTTCAAGTCTCTCTTAAATATTTTTTTGTTTTTTATAAAAGCAGCGCGTATAGACTCTTATTGAATAAAAAAGGCGCACTTTTAAGTGCGCCTTTTACTATTTCGAATAACTAAGACTAAGCGTCCAAGCTTACTACACGTCTAAGTTAGCTACTTTCAGAGCGTTGTTTTCAATAAACGCACGACGAGGTTCAACTTGGTCACCCATCAGTGTGGTAAACAGTTCATCAGCACCAACCGCATCTTCAATAGTTACTTGCATCATACGACGAGTTTCTGGGTCCATAGTGGTTTCCCAAAGCTGATCTGGGTTCATCTCACCAAGACCTTTGTATCGTTGTAGAGACAGACCACGACGAGACTCTTTGATTAGCCAATCAAGTGCAGAAGCAAAGCTATCTACTGGTTGCGTACGTTCACCACGTTTGATAAATGCACCCTCTTCAATCAAGCCACGTAGTGCTTCTGAAGCGTCAGCCAGTTTGCTGTACTCTCTTGAGTTAAGCAGGTCTACACTGATCAAGTATTCGTAAGTCACACCATGAGTACGAACAACAATCTTAGGAGCATAAACGTTTTGCTCTGCATTGTGTTCTACTTGGTAGCTGTATTGGCTCGCACCAGACTCTTTTGCGTTAAGCTGATCAACTAAAACCGCCGTCCAAGCATTTACTGTCGCCTGATCTTGGCATTGTTCAGCAGTCAATCGAGGCACATACATGAACTCCTGAACCATCGCATATGGGTAACGACGACTCATACGACCAACCAGCTTAACCGCAGCATTATACTGGTGTACAAGCTGCTCTAGTGGAGCACCAGCCAATGCAGGAGCATCCGCATTGACATGCAGTGCTGCGCCATCTAAAGCGAGAGAAACTTGGTATTGCTCCATTGCATCTTCATCTTTGATGTATTGCTCTTGCTTACCTTTCTTCACTTTGTAAAGTGGTGGCTGTGCAATGTAGATGTAGCCGCGCTCGATAAGCTCAGGCATTTGACGGTAGAAGAAGGTCAACAGTAGCGTACGAATGTGCGAACCATCGACGTCCGCATCGGTCATGATGATGATGTTGTGGTAACGCAGTTTATCTGGGTTGTATTCATCGCGACCAATACCACAACCTAATGCAGTAATCAGTGTTGCTACTTCCTGAGAAGAAAGCATTTTATCAAAACGTGCTTTTTCAACGTTTAGAATCTTACCTTTCAAAGGAAGAATTGCTTGGTTCTTACGGTTACGTCCCTGCTTGGCTGAACCGCCAGCAGAGTCCCCTTCCACAATGTACAGTTCAGACAGTGCAGGATCTTTTTCCTGACAGTCCGCAAGTTTACCTGGAAGACCAGCAAGATCTAACGCGCCTTTACGACGAGTCATTTCACGAGCTTTACGTGCCGCTTCACGTGCACGTGCAGCATCAATAATCTTGCTACATACCATTTTCGCTTCAGAAGGATGCTCAGCAAGGAACTCGTTCAGTTTCTCACCCATTGCAGACTCAACTGCAGATTTCACTTCAGAAGAAACCAGTTTGTCTTTGGTTTGGCTTGAGAACTTAGGATCTGGAACTTTAACCGAAACAACTGCAGTCAAGCCTTCACGCGCATCGTCACCTGACGTCGCTGTTTTGGCTTTTTTGCTGTAGCCTTCTTTATCCATGTAGGTGTTTAACGTACGAGTTAACGCTGCACGGAAACCCGCTAAGTGAGTACCACCATCACGTTGTGGGATGTTGTTGGTAAAGCAGTAAATACCTTCTTGGAAACCATCGTTCCACTGCATTGCCACTTCAACGCTAATACCGTCTTCACGTTCTGAGTTAAAGTGGAACACTTTCTCATGAATCGGAGTTTTGTTGCGGTTAAGGTGAGTAACAAACGCTTGGATACCACCTTCATACATAAAGTGGTCTTGTTTATCTTCTTCACGCTCATCAACCAGTTTGATTGATACGCCTGAGTTTAGGAATGAAAGCTCACGTAGACGTTTCGCAAGAATATCGTAATGGAATTCGATATTGGTAAAAGTGTCAGCGCTTGGCCAGAAACGAACCGTCGTACCTGTTTTTTCAGTATCGCCAACAACACTTAGTGGCGCTTGAGGCACACCATGGCGATAGGTTTGAGTATGGATGTGACCACCACGGTAAATAGTCAGAAGCACTTTTTCTGATAGTGCGTTTACCACTGACACACCTACACCATGCAGACCACCTGATACTTTGTAAGAGTTATCATCGAACTTACCACCCGCGTGCAGTACCGTCATGATAACTTCTGCCGCAGAAACATTCTCTTCTTCGTGCAGTTCAGTTGGAATACCACGGCCGTCATCGCTAACCGATACTGAGTTATCTTCGTGAATAGTAACGATGATGTCTTTACAGTGACCTGCTAACGCTTCATCTATTGAGTTATCCACCACCTCAAAAACCATGTGGTGTAGACCGGTGCCATCATCAGTGTCCCCGATGTACATACCTGGACGTTTACGTACAGCGTCCAGACCCTTTAGTACCTTAATACTCGATGAATCGTAATTATTCGACATGAGTTACTCTCTGACTAAATTATCCTTGCTCTATTGTGCCATGTTCCACATGAAACATCTTGCTGTTTGGCTCGACCATGTCGGCAACTTGGCTTTGTGTAATAGAACTTACAAAAACTTGAGCCTGCGTCGCCTTCAAGCAGTCTGCAAGACGCTTACGACGCTGGCTATCGAGTTCGGAAGCAAAGTCATCAATTAAGTAGATACATTGCTTCCCGGTCAACTCAGTTAAGTGTTGGCCCTGTGCGACACGTAGTGCACACACCATTAATTTCAGTTGCCCCCGTGAAAGCACATCTTCCACCGGAGTACCGTTAACTTTTATCTTCAAATCAGCTTTATTTGGGCCACTGAAGGTGTAACCAAGCTGTTGATCGCGTTCGAAGTTTTTTTCTAATATCTGCTGGTATGGGGTATCTTTATCCCAACCGCGGTAGTACTTTACCGTAATATCAAACTCGGGTAAAAACGTGCGGCATAACTCTTCTGCGACAACTATCATTTGTTCGACGTAAGTTCGGCGCCATTGGTCAATATTTTCAGCCAACAAGGCCAATTCTTGATCCCAATAACTCAGCTCACGATAGCTGGTCGCTGTTTTGAGTAATGCATTACGCTGTTTACTTAAACGCTTAAATCTTCCCCATGCATCATAGAATGCAGGTTCAGAATGAAACACACCCCAATCAATAAACGATCGACGCTGTTTCGGGCCATCCGTTAATAAATCAAAGCCTTCAGGATGAATCAACTGCAATGGTAAAACTTGTGCCAACTGTGCCAATTTTTGCCCAGATTGACCGCCTATTTTAACCTCAGTTGAACCGTCACGCTGCTTATTAATACCAATAGGTAACTCAAATTGATCCGAGGTCAAAAAACGCCCGTGAACAAACAGTTCAGAACACTCATTTTGAATCACTCGACCCGTGAGCGAACTCTTAAAAGAACGACCATGTCCGAGCAAATAAATCGCTTCTAAAACGCTGGTTTTGCCACTTCCATTGACACCAATAAGAAAGTTAAAGCCTGATGATAATGAAATATCACAGGCTCTAATATTACGAAATTGCTGAATAACCAGACGGGTTAGCGGCATAGCGCGTAGTTAACTCTTGGTTACAGGCGAATTGGCATCACGACGTACATCGCGCTGTCATCTTCCGCATTTTCCACCAGCGCACTGGCGTTAGCATCTGACATTGAGATACGTACGTTATCACAACGAAGAGTGTTCAATACATCTAGGATGTAGCTTACGTTGAAGCCGATCTCAATTGCGTCTCCTTCGAAGGTGACATCTAGAACCTCTTCCGCTTCTTCCTGTTCCGGGTTGTTTGCTGTGATGCGCATTTCGTTTTCATCAAGATTCACACGTACACCACGGAATTTTTCATTCGATAAAATCGCAGCGCGTGAAAAACATTGACGCAACTCATCACAGTTCGCAAGCAAAACTTTGTTGGTACTTTGCGGCATTACGCGTCGATAATCAGGGAAACGTCCATCAACCAGCTTAGAAGTGAAAACAAAATTGTTCACATCCGCACGCAGGTTTGAGCTACCAATTTGCAGTACCACAGATTGTTCTGGGGCATCCAGCAGTTTCACTAATTCCAATACACCTTTACGCGGTAGGATGATTTGCTTGTGAGCAAAATCTGCACCTAATTCGGTTTGAGAAACCGCCATACGGTGACCATCAGTTGCCACTGAACGCAGCGTGCTACCATCAATTTCAAACAGCATGCCGTTTAGGTAGTAACGCACGTCTTGGTTTGCCATCGAAAACTGAGTTTTCTCTATCAGACCACGAAGTTCTGCCTGAGTGAGTGAAATTTCAACTTCACTTTGCCAATCTTCAATATTTGGGAAATCGTTCGCTGGCAGAGTCGCTAATGAGAAACGGCTACGCCCTGAACGTACTTGAATGCGATCGCCTTCTAAAAGCACAGTGATCACCGCTGAATCTGGCAGACCTCGGCAGATATCAAGAAATTTACGCGCCGGAACGGTAATGCTGCCCGCTTCAAAATCCCCTTCCAACGTCACTCGGCTGATCAGTTCAACTTCCAAATCCGTTGCCGTCATCGACAATTGATTGTCTTCAACTTTAATCAGCAAGTTACCTAATATAGGCAATGACGCACGGCCACCTAAAGTGCCGGATACTTGTTGTAGAGGTTTAATGAAGTGGCTACGTTCGATAGTAAATTTCATAGTGTGCTCTTAAACGATAGACGGATTAACGACGCAAAATCAGCGCAAACTATAGCGCAATTATGATGAAAGCGTGCGAATCAAATTCGAATAGTCTTCTTTTATGTCGTGGCTCTCTTCGCGCAGTTGCTCGATTTTACGACATGCGTGAAGCACAGTGGTGTGGTCGCGACCACCAAAAGCATCACCAATTTCTGGCAAGCTGTGGTTGGTGAGTTCTTTCGCTAGCGCCATTGCTAACTGACGAGGACGCGCAACAGAACGTGAACGACGTTTTGACAGTAAATCCGCCATTTTAATTTTGTAGTATTCTGCGACTGTCTTTTGAATATTATCAATAGTGACTAGCTTTTCTTGCAAAGCTAATAAGTCACGCAGCGCTTCACGGACAAAATCAATGGTAATTGGACGACCGGTAAAGTTCGCATTGGCGATAACACGGTTAAGTGCCCCTTCCAACTCACGAACGTTTGAACGCAGACGTTTCGCAATAAAGAATGCAACTTCATCTGGCAGATGAATTTGGTGATCTTCCGCTTTTTTCATCAAAATCGCCACGCGAGTTTCTAACTCAGGTGGTTCAATCGCTACCGTCAAACCCCAACCAAAGCGAGATTTCAGGCGATCTTCTACACCATTAATCTCTTTAGGATAACGGTCAGAAGTTAAGATGATTTGCTGGTTACCTTCCAACAAAGCGTTGAAAGTATGAAAGAACTCTTCTTGAGAGCGCTCTTTATTGGCAAAGAATTGAATATCATCGATCAATAACGCATCAACGCTACGGTAGTAACGTTTAAATTCTTCTATCGCGTTATTTTGCAGTGCTTTAACCATGTCCTGAACGAAACGTTCAGAGTGCATGTAAACCACTTTAGCATTCGGTTTGTTATCGACAATCGCGTTACCCACAGCATGTAAAAGGTGAGTTTTACCTAAACCTGTACCGCCGTATAAGAATAGAGGGTTATACGCAGCACCCGGATTGTCTGCCACCTGACGAGCAGCAGCCAAACCTAACTGGTTCGATTTACCTTCAACGAAATTATTGAACTTGTGTTTAGGGTTAACGTTAGAACGATAAGTGATATCCGTTTCAACAGATTCATCGTCCCATGTTTTATGCACAGGACGACGCTGAGCTAGTTGAGCTGGCGCAGATGATTCTGCAGCCACGTCTGCAGCAGAGCGCTTTGGCGCAGGCTTCACAGCCGCTACAGGTTTACTACCCACTTCAAAACGCAGGCTTGGTACATCGTTGCCGCAATACTCTCTCAACAGCAAGTTAATGTTGTTGATGTACTTATCGCGAACCCAATCAAGCACAAAACGGTTAGGGGCAAACAAAGTGAGAGTATTATCATTGAGCTCCGCTTGTAGCGGACGAACCCACATGCTGAATTCTGCGGCTGGTAATTCTTCTTGAAGCTGTTGCAAACATTGCAACCAAAGCGAAGATGACACGGTGCTCTCACTCTAATCTGATGATCGATAAAGGTTGATAATTCTACCTGTTGATAACTAAGATCGCCAGCGATTGATCGAAGATCCAGTGAATAAGATCAAAGTTATTCACAATATTTCCTTCTCAATTATGAAGATCTACATAAACATCCCCATTTTTACCCACATATCCCAGAAAATTAGTGAGTTATCCCAAAATAAAAACTTATTATGGTTATTGTTAATAACATAAGGTTATTTGTTCTGTACTAACATTTACCAGTAACATTCTGCCCTATATTCATTCGGAGTTAGAAAATGAAAAACTGGATTAAACTCGCAGTAGCCACTCTTGTATTGGCAGCTTCAGCAGCTCAAGCAACAACAGATATCAAAGTCGGCATGTCTGGCCGCTATTTCCCATTCACATTTGTTAAGCAAGACCAACTTCAAGGTTTTGAAGTGGATGTATGGAATGAAATCGCTAAACGTAACGATTACAAGGTTGAGTTTGTGACTTCAAACTTCTCTGGTCTATTTGGTCTGCTAGAAACAGGTCGTATCGATACCATTTCTAACCAAATTACTATTACCGATGCACGTAAAGCGAAGTACCTGTTTGCAGACCCATATGTTATTGACGGTGCACAGATCGCGGTTCGTAAAGGTAACAGCAGCATCAAAGGTATTGAAGACCTTGCAGGCAAAACCGTTGCAGTTAACCTAGGTTCAAACTTTGAACAGCTACTACGTGACTATGACAAAGACGGTAAAATAAACATTAAGACCTACGACACAGGAATTGAACATGACGTAGCTCTTGGCCGTGCTGACGCATTCGTAATGGATCGTCTGTCAGTGCTAGAAACTATCGAAAAAACAGGTCTACCACTGCAACTTGCAGGTAAGCCTTTCGAAACGATCGAAAACGCTTGGCCATTCCTAAATAACGAGAAAGGTCAAAAACTACAAGCGGAAGTTAATGAAGCGCTTGCAGCTATCCGTGCGGACGGTACGCTAAGCACAATCTCGAACAAGTGGTTTGGCACTGATATTACTAACTAATAAGCTAAACTGTACTTTTAAAGAGGTGGGATTGTATGATCCCGCCTTTTGTTGTCTTTAAGGGGAAGTAAATGGGTTTTGACTTTCAATACATGCTGGATCTGATGCCTATACTGCTCAAGTATCTTGGCACCACCATGGAAATGGCGACATGGGGAATGTTTTTCTCTCTGATTCTTTCCGTCATCTTGGCCAATATTCGGGTGTTCAAAGTTCCGGTGCTTGATCAGCTTAGTCAACTCTACATCAGCTTCTTCCGTGGAACACCACTATTAGTACAGCTGTTCCTTCTTTATTATGGTTTACCGCAGATATTCCCTATCTTAGTCGGTATTGATGCTTTTAGTGCCGCGGTTATTGGTATCACGTTACATTTCTCCGCTTACATGGCAGAAAGTATTCGTGCGGCGATTATTGGTATTGATCGTAGCCAGATGGAAGCAAGCCTCTCTGTGGGAATGACCACCAGTCAAGCCATGCGTCGCATTATTTTGCCGCAAGCAACACGTGTGGCTTTGCCGTCACTGATGAACTACTTCATTGATATGATTAAATCGACCTCTCTCGCCTTTACTTTGGGTGTTGCGGAAATCATGGCCAAAGCTCAAATGGAAGCATCATCCAGCTTTCGCTTTTTCGAAGCATTCCTAGCAGTAGCATTGATTTACTGGGCTGTGGTTGTGGTTCTTACACGAGTACAGATTTGGGCTGAAAATAAACTCAACAAGGCGTATGTAAGATGATCACATTAACTAACATTCATAAACGCTTTGGCGATAGCGAAGTACTTAAAGGCATCGATCTCTCTATTAATAAAGGAGAGATCATCGTCATTATCGGTTCAAGCGGTACAGGTAAATCAACCTTGTTGCGTTGTGTTAACTTCTTAGAGCAAGCAGACCAAGGCACTATCACTATTGATAACGTGGCTGTTGATTGCCAATCTCACAGCAAATCGGAAGTGTTAGCGCTTAGACGCAAAACGGGGTTTGTATTTCAGAACTACGCCTTGTTCTCGCATATGACGGCAAGACAGAACATCGCTGAAGGTTTGATTACAGTAAAAGGCTGGAAAAAGAACGATGCTTTAGCTCGTGCTCAGCAGATACTTGATGATATTGGACTTGGCGACAAGGGAGACAGTTACCCTTCTGCACTTTCTGGTGGCCAGCAGCAACGCGTGGGTATTGGTAGAGCAATGGCACAGCAACCTGAGCTATTGCTGTTTGATGAGCCAACATCTGCACTGGATCCAGAATGGGTCGGTGAAGTACTCTCACTGATGAAAAAACTCGCCACACAACATCAAACAATGTTAGTGGTTACTCACGAGATGCAGTTTGCCAGAGAAGTCGCGGACAGAGTGATCTTCATGGCTGAAGGCAACATCGTCGAACAAGGTTCTCCACAGGATATTTTTGGTAATCCACAGGATCCTCGTTTAAAGAAATTCTTAAATATGGTTGGGATCGAATAAGGATCCTTGAGATTTTACCGAGACTCCGTATAATCGCCCGACCGGAAAAACCGAAGCCTCTATTTCTTAGTAATTTGAGAAACTGAACAGGACTTCGGCAAACCCAATCATTGACACCTTTTGTGACAGTGATTACAATTCCGCCTCTTTGTTGAGAGGCGTCGGATAGTCCTTTCTTTATATAAAGAGAAGACACAAAGCCCACGCCGGGTTTAACAAACCTAAAAACTACTGATCAGTAAGGTATTTACAATGAGCAAACGCACTTTTCAACCTACAGTTCTAAAGCGCAAGCGTACTCACGGTTTCCGTGCTCGCATGGCGACAGCGAACGGTCGTAAAGTAATTAATGCACGTCGTGCAAAAGGCCGTAAGCGCCTTTCAAAATAATCCATAAATTATTTTGAGTACGTACGCATTCAATCGGGAGTTACGCTTGTTAACTCCCGAGCATTATAAAAATGTCTTTCAGCAAGCTCATCGAGCTGGCTCTCCTCATTTCACAATCATTGCCCGCAATAATAATCTTTCTCACCCTCGTTTAGGTTTAGCTGTTCCAAAAAAACAAATTAAAACTGCCGTTGGTCGTAACCGCTTTAAGCGTTTATCTAGAGAAAGTTTTCGTCTTCAACAGCACAAACTTCCTAATAAAGATTTTGTTGTAATAGCGAAAAATAGCGCGCAGTATTTGAGCAATGAAGAACTATTTACTTTGTTCGAAAAGTTATGGCAACGCCTATCTCGCCCTTCACGTGGATAGCCATTGGTTTAGTAAAACTTTACCAATGGACTATTAGTCCGCTAATCGGCCCTCGATGCCGGTTTACTCCGACCTGTTCCTCATATGCGATAGAAGCTCTGAGAGTTCACGGTTTTGTAAAAGGGTGTTGGTTATCTGGCAAACGTCTATTAAAATGCCACCCTTTGAATGAAGGCGGGTTTGACCCCGTTCCACCGATCCAAAAACACGACAGAGATAATTAACGATGGATTCTCAACGTAATATCCTGTTAATCGCTTTGGCTCTGGTTTCTTTTTTACTCTTCCAACAATGGCAAGTAGCTAAGAATCCAGCTCCGCAAGCGGTTGAACAGGCTCAATCAGGCAATACAGTACCTGCACCATCATTTGCAGATGAGTTTGACCCAGCACCATCTCAAACTAGTGCTGTTGCAAAAACGATTACCGTTACTTCAGATGTACTAACTCTGTCAATTGACACAGTTGGCGGTGATGTTGTTTCTGCAAAACTAAATCAGTATGCAGAAGAACTAGATTCAGAGACTCCATTCCAACTACTTAAAAATGAGCAAGGACACCAGTTTATTGCTCAAAGTGGCTTGATCGGTCCTCAAGGTATCGACCTAAGCAGCACTGCTCGTCCAAATTATCATGTTGACGCTGACAGCTACACGCTAGCAGACGGTCAAGACGAACTTCGAGTTCCGATGACTTATTCAGCAAACGGTATTGAGTACACCAAAACCTTCATCATCAAGCGCGACAGCTATGCTATCGATGTTGAATTCAACGTTGTTAACCACTCTGGTAGCAACGCTACTATGGGTATGTACGCGCATCTACGTCAAAATCTACAAGATTCGGGCGGTAGCTTAGCAATGCCAACTTACCGTGGCGGCGCATACTCAAGTGAAGATACTCGTTACAAAAAGTACAGCTTCGACGATATGCAAGATCGTAATCTGTCTATCAACCTACCAAACGGTACAGGTTGGGCAGCGATGATCCAACACTACTTCGCAACTGCGTGGATTCCACGTAACGAGCCGGGCACTAACATCTACTCTCGTATTATCGGTAGCTTAGGTGATATCGGTATTCGTATGCCAAACAAAACTTTGGCTGATGGTACTCAAGAAACCTTCACATCAACACTTTGGGTTGGTCCAAAACTGCAAGATGAGATGGCAGCCGTTGCACCAAGCCTAGATCTTGTTGTGGATTACGGTTGGTTATGGTTCATCGCGAAACCTCTACACTCACTGCTTTCTTTCATTCAAGGCATCGTAGTGAACTGGGGTCTGGCAATCATGTGTCTAACTTTCATCGTTCGTGGTGCTATGTACCCACTAACGAAAGCACAGTACACATCAATGGCGAAAATGCGCATGCTGCAACCTAAACTGCAAGCAATGCGTGAACGTATTGGCGACGACCGTCAACGCATGAGCCAAGAGATGATGGAACTGTACAAGACAGAGAAAGTAAACCCACTTGGTGGCTGTTTACCAATCTTCCTACAGATGCCAATTTTCATCTCGCTATACTGGGCACTGATGGAATCTGTTGAACTGCGTCACTCACCATTCTTTGGTTGGATTCATGACTTGTCAGCACAAGACCCATACTACATCCTGCCTCTATTGATGGGTGCAAGTATGTTTATGATCCAGAAGATGAGCCCAACGACTGTTACTGATCCAATGCAACAAAAGATCATGACTTTCATGCCGGTGATGTTCACATTCTTCTTCCTGTTCTTCCCTTCAGGTCTGGTTCTTTACTGGTTGGTATCGAACGTCGTGACTCTGATTCAGCAGACTTTGATTTACAAAGCGCTAGAGAAGAAAGGCTTACACTCCAAGTAAGTTAATGATGAATCAGCAAAGGCGGCCAAAAGGTCGCCTTTTTGTTTTTTGCTGATTACAATGACGCTAATTCGAAATGTATTTAGGTAACAACCTTTATGACAACTGATACCATCGTTGCTCAAGCAACAGCCCCTGGACGAGGCGGTGTAGGCATTATCCGTGTCTCAGGTCCAAAGGCGGCTGAGGTTGCTTTAGAAGTAACGGGACGAACTTTAAAACCGCGCTATGCAGAGTACTTGCCATTCAAAGATGAAAGTGGTCTAGAGCTGGACCAAGGCATTGCGCTTTACTTCCCGAACCCGAACTCATTTACTGGCGAAGACGTATTAGAGCTGCAAGGTCATGGTGGTCCTGTAGTTATGGATATGCTGATTAAGCGTATTTTAAAAATTTCCGGTGTTCGCCCAGCACGACCAGGTGAATTCTCAGAGCGTGCGTTCCTCAATGACAAAATGGACTTAACTCAAGCTGAAGCTATTGCAGATTTGATCGACGCCAGCTCTGAGCAAGCAGCGAAATCGGCACTGCAATCTTTGCAAGGTCAGTTCTCACAACGTATCAACACGCTGGTGGAGTCACTTATTCACCTACGTATCTATGTGGAAGCTGCCATTGACTTTCCAGAGGAAGAAATTGATTTCTTGGCCGATGGTAAAGTCGCCACAGATCTGCAAGCGATTATTGATAACCTGAATGCTGTGCGTAAAGAGGCCAACCAAGGTGCAATTTTACGTGAAGGTATGAAAGTCGTAATCGCTGGCCGACCAAATGCCGGTAAATCCAGTCTACTTAATGCTTTGTCAGGTAAAGAGTCCGCTATCGTAACTGATATAGCTGGTACTACTCGTGACGTTCTGCGTGAGCATATCCATATAGACGGTATGCCGCTGCACATCATTGATACAGCGGGCCTGCGTGATGCTTCAGATGAAGTAGAAAAAATCGGTATTGAGCGTGCTTGGGACGAAATAAAGCAAGCTGACCGAGTACTATTCATGGTTGATGGCACCACAACAGATGCCACTAACCCTGAAGATATTTGGCCAGACTTCGTTGATCGTCTGCCAGACAACATGGGTATGACGGTTATTCGTAATAAAGTGGATCAAACAGGTGAAACGCTGGGTATTTGCCATGTGAGTACACCAACATTGATCCGTCTTTCAGCGAAGACTGGCGAAGGTGTAGAAGCACTGCGAACTCACTTAAAAGAGTGTATGGGCTTCTCGGGTAACCAAGAAGGCGGCTTTATGGCGCGTCGTCGCCACTTAGAAGCACTGGAACGTGCCGCAGAACACCTAGACATAGGTCAGCAGCAACTAGAAGGCTACATGGCTGGTGAAATCTTAGCGGAAGAGCTGCGTATTACTCAGCAGCACTTGAATGAAATTACCGGTGAATTCAGCTCAGACGACCTATTGGGCCGAATCTTCTCATCTTTCTGTATTGGTAAATAAAGCGGAGCACTATGATCCATATAATTACGGGTAGCACCCTTGGCGGTGCTGAATACGTGGGCGATCATCTCAGTGATTTACTTCAAGAGCAATCATTGGAAACGACAATCCACAATCAACCTGCATTTGAAGAAATTCCAGCAGACGGTACGTGGCTAATCGTCACCTCGACTCATGGCGCTGGAGATTATCCTGATAACATTCAGCCTTTTATAGCTGCATTGCAAAATACACCACCTAGAACCAGCAACTTAAAATTTGCGGTTATTGCTATTGGTGATTCAAGCTATGACACCTTTTGTGCTGCAGGCAAGCATGCTCACGCACTGCTTGAGGATATCGGTGCAACTCCGCTATCAGATTGCTTCACAATAGATATTCAAGAGCATCCGGTACCTGAAGATGCTGCGTCAGAATGGCTACAAAGCATCATCCACCAGCTCAAATAAGTACTCAATAAACAAGAAACAGCAGCGGAAACGCTGCTTTTTTTATGCTTGTAAGAAAATAAATTTAAAATTTAACTGTAAACTTATTCAATATTGATGCTATTTCAAACAAATCACTTGTGGATAACTACACTGTTATCCGGTGATCAACCTATAGTTATCCCAATAACAACTTTGATCTCTTTAAGTGGATGTGCATAAGTACCAATTTTGATCCCAGCTAATACGCAATAAGATCATGTGTAGATCACAAGTTCTGATCCGTTAAAGATCCATGATCTTGTTGATCATTTTCCACTTATCCACAGAGATCGTCGATCCTAATAGTAAGAGTAATAAAAGATCTCTATATAAAGATCTTATATATATTAAGTAATCGGTAGTGACAGGAAAATATAGAAAACCGATTTTCTAGACTTAGGAAAGAGGGTAGAATACGCCTCTTTTGTTTAACTCTTAATCTCATTGAATACCTGAGGTCGTTCATGCTTTATCACGAAACATTTGACGTCATTGTGGTTGGTGGCGGTCACGCAGGAACGGAAGCCGCTCTCGCAGCCGCACGTACAGGACAAAGTACGTTACTTCTAACGCATAATATTGACACGCTCGGACAGATGTCTTGTAACCCAGCGATTGGTGGCATTGGTAAAGGCCATTTAGTTAAAGAAGTAGATGCTATGGGTGGTTTAATGGCGCAAGCTATTGACCATGCAGGTATTCAGTTCAGAACACTGAATGCTTCTAAAGGCCCAGCAGTTCGTGCAACTCGCGCGCAAGCTGACCGAGCTTTATACAAAGCCTATGTTCGCAGCACACTGGAAAACACACCAAATCTGACGCTTTTTCAACAAGCGGCAGACGATCTTATCGTCGAGAACGATCAAGTACTGGGTGTAGTGACTCAGATGGGCGTTAAATTCCGCTCTAAATCGGTTGTGTTGACCGTTGGTACCTTCCTAGGTGGAAAGATCCACATTGGTATGGAAAACTTCTCAGGCGGCCGTGCAGGCGATCCACCATCGATCGCTCTAGCGGATCGACTACGTGAATTACCTTTCCGAGTTGATCGCTTGAAAACAGGCACGCCTCCACGTATTGATGCAAATAGTGTCGATTTTTCTGTGCTGGAAGCTCAGCATGGAGACAATCCAACTCCGGTCTTCTCATTTATGGGCAAACGGGAGCAACACCCGCGTCAGATTCCTTGCTACATTACTCATACCAATGAGCAGACACACGATGTAATTCGTTCTAATCTTGATCGCAGCCCTATGTATGCAGGCGTGATTGAAGGTATTGGTCCACGTTACTGTCCGTCTATCGAAGATAAAGTAATGCGTTTTGCTGATAAAAACAGCCACCAAATCTTTATCGAACCAGAAGGTTTGAACACGACTGAACTTTATCCAAACGGTATCTCCACCAGCTTACCTTTTGATGTGCAAGTTCAAATTGTTCGTTCAATGAAAGGTTTTGAAAACGCACACATCGTTCGTCCTGGTTATGCGATCGAATACGATTTCTTTGATCCTCGTGATTTAAAACAGACTTACGAGACTAAGTTTATCCAAGGTCTGTTCTTTGCTGGTCAAATAAACGGTACAACCGGTTACGAAGAAGCAGCTGCACAAGGTTTGATGGCTGGTCTGAACGCAAGTTTGTACAGCCAAGGCAAAGAAGGCTGGAACCCACGCCGTGATCAAGCCTACATGGGCGTGTTGATCGACGATCTATCGACCATGGGTACTAAAGAACCGTACCGCATGTTCACATCACGTGCTGAATACCGTTTGTTACTTCGTGAAGACAACGCTGATCTTCGCTTAACGGAAAAAGCGCGTGAGCTTGGTTTAGTTAGTGATGAACGTTGGGCTCGTTTCAACCAGAAAATCGACAATATGGAAAAAGAACGTCAGCGCCTAAAAGAGACTTGGATGAATCCGAACTCAAAAGGCATTGATGCTCTGAATGCGCTGCTCAAAACACCAATGTCTCGTGAAGCGAGTGGTGAAGATTTACTCCGTCGTCCAGAAGTGGATTACGATGCACTTGTTTCTCTTCCTGAGTTTGGTCCTGCGCTTGAAGATGCAGAGGCCGCAGAACAAGTGGAGATTCAGGTTAAGTACCAAGGTTATATCGATCGTCAGAAAGACGAGATCGAGAAATCTTTGCGTCACGAAAATACCAAATTGCCAGCGGATCTTGATTACAAGCAAGTTAAAGGCTTATCGAACGAGGTAGTCTTGAAGCTTAACGCAGCTAAACCTGAAACGGTTGGTATTGCGTCACGTATCTCTGGTATTACTCCCGCAGCGATCTCTATCTTGTTGGTTCACTTGAAAAAACAAGGCATGTTGAAGAAAGGAGAAGCGGCTTAATGGATTTACGTACTAAATTAGATTCGTTAATCGCCAAAACAGATTTAGACGTATCAGATAAGCAACGTGAGCAACTACTAGGTTATGTTGGACTGCTGAACAAGTGGAACAAAGCGTACAATCTTACATCGGTAAGAGACCCTGCGGATATGTTAGTGAAACATATCCTTGATAGCATTGTTGTAAGCCCTTATCTCGATGGTGAGCGCTTTATTGACGTTGGAACAGGGCCTGGTTTACCGGGCATTCCTCTGGCTATCATGAATCCAAACAAGAGTTTTGTATTACTGGACAGCTTGGGTAAGCGTATCCGCTTTATTAAGCAAGTTCTGCATGAGTTGGATATTGCTAACGTTGTTCCTGTTCAGAGCCGTGTTGAAGAGTTCGACCCGGAAGGCGGATTTGACGCAGTTTTGAGCCGAGCTTTTGCTTCTATATCCGATATGGTTGAGTGGTGCCAGCACTTACCGCGCGCTAATTCAGGTGTATTTTTTGCTCTTAAAGGACAATTGCCGCAGGAAGAGATAAGCCTGCTACCTGAATGGTGTTCTGTGACCGACGTCAAAGCTTTGAAAGTTCCAGAGTTAGAAGGCGAGCGTCATCTTGTAATCTTATCCCGAAAGGGATAACAGCGAGGCATACCGTGGGTAAAATCGTAGCGATCGCCAACCAAAAAGGTGGCGTAGGAAAAACAACAACTTGTGTTAATTTAGCGGCTTCTATGGCAGCCACTAAACGTAAAGTTCTGGTGATAGATCTTGACCCTCAAGGTAACGCCACTATGGCAAGTGGTGTAGACAAATACCAAGTCGATGCTACGGTTTACGAATTCTTAGTGGAAGACGCACCATTTGAAGACGTGGTATGCCGCAACACTGCTGGACATTATGACTTGATCGCTGCTAATGGCGATGTCACTGCTGCAGAAATTAAATTGATGGAAGTTTTCGCTCGCGAAGTCCGTCTCAAGAACGCATTAGCAGCAGTTCGTGATAACTATGATTTCATCTTTATTGATTGTCCTCCTTCTTTAAACCTCCTTACAATCAACGCGATGGCAGCAGCTGACTCTGTGTTAGTGCCAATGCAATGTGAGTATTTCGCATTAGAAGGTTTAACTGCGTTAATGGATACCATCAGCAAACTTGCTGCGGTAGTGAACGATAAATTGAAAATCGAAGGCTTACTTCGAACCATGTATGATCCTCGTAACCGATTGGCCAATGAAGTTTCCGATCAGTTGAAGAAGCATTTTGGTAACAAAGTATATCGTACCGTTATTCCTCGTAATGTCCGCCTCGCTGAAGCGCCTAGTCATGGTAAACCTGCCATGTACTACGACAAGTATTCCGCGGGTTCTAAAGCTTATTTAGCTTTGGCTGGAGAAATGCTTCGTCGCGAAGAAGTTATCGCTTAACACAGAATAAAGGAATTCGTTTACATGTCGTCTAAACGTGGTTTAGGAAAAGGACTGGATGCGTTATTGGCAACCAGTTCTCTTGCTCGTGAAAAGCAACAAGTCGCAACACACAGTCAAGAGCTGTCTTCTGATGGTGAGCTGCAGGATATCGCGATTGCGAGCTTGAAACCGGGTATTTACCAGCCCCGTAAAGATATGTCTCCTGAAGCTTTGGAAGAGCTATCTGCATCCATTCAATCTCAAGGTATTATTCAGCCTATTGTGGTCCGCCCATTAAATACTGGTGGCTACGAAATCATTGCGGGTGAGCGTCGTTGGAGAGCAGCAAAACAAGCGGGTTTGAAGCAAGTGCCTTGTTTGATCAAACCAGTGGACGATCGCGCGGCGATCGCGATGGCGTTGATCGAGAATATTCAGCGTGAAGATCTTAATGCGATTGAAGAAGCACAGGCTTTAGAGCGCCTGCAAGATGAATTTAAACTGACTCATCAACAAGTCGCTGATGTGATCGGTAAGTCGAGAACTACGGTCAGTAACCTACTTCGTCTTAACCAATTGGCTGACGCTGTTAAGCGTTTAGTTGAAACCAAACAGTTAGAGATGGGGCATGCTCGTGCTCTGTTAATGTTGGAAGGTGAACGACAAGAAGAGATTGCAGAGCGAGTTGCTAAAAAGCAATTAACAGTGCGTCAGACTGAGCAGTTAGTGAAAAAATGTCTCTCAGACACAACTGAAGAAAAAAATGTGCTTGAAGACGTAGAAATACAACAAATGTCACAAAAACTTAGTGAAAACTTAGGTGCAAAAGTGTCAATTGTCCGTTCCAAAAATGGTAAATCTAAGGTGACGATTAGCCTTGATGAACCCCAGAAACTAGAGCAATTGGTTGCAAAGCTGCAAGCCTAAGTGACATAATCGGCCTGCGTCACATTTTTGAGAAAAAAGAATTTTGTGTGAAAAATGTTGGTTAGCGAACAAAAATGTAACATAAGATTGTATTTACGTTGCATTAGTTTTGCGCCTTCGTATAATTTTCGCGAATTTCTCAACATTACGTTTTTGAGTGTTGGGAATGTAACTAGAGGTACGAATACATGGTAGCTGCGTTGGCTAGGCCAGGACGAGAGCTTGCAAAGCAATTGTTAATGATCCAGTCTGGCGCGGTTATGGTTGTGGCAGCAGGGATGACTATTGCTGTAAATGCTGATTGGGGATTTTCAGCGCTGGTTGGGGGAGGCATTTGTGTCTTTGCCAATGCGGTTTTTGCGCTGTGTGCTTTTATGTTTAGTGGAGCTCGCGCTGCAAAGCGTATAGCGGTCTCTTTTTACACTGGTGAAGCACTTAAAATTCTTATTACAGTCATTTTATTCTCCGTTGCTTACATGTATATGCAGGTGGAACTTGTTCCCCTGAAACTAACCTATTTGCTGGCTCTAGGTATTAATATCTGTGCGCCAGTGCTATTCATTAACAACAAAAAATAGGATGAGTTATGGCTGCGCCAGGTGAAGCGCTAACATCGTCCGGATACATTGAACACCACTTGTCTAACTTGTCATTGGCTCGTATTTCTGAGCACTTTGATTTGGGATGGCATTTGAGTGAAACAAGTTTCTGGAACGTACATATCGATAGCCTGTTTTTTTCTTTGTTTACTGGACTAATTTTCCTTTGGATTTTTCGTTCTGTAGCGAAGAAGGCAACAGCGGGTGTACCAGGCAAGCTACAGTGTTTTGTTGAAATAGTGGTTGAATTTGTCGATACCAACGTCAAAGACACCTTCCATGGACGCAATCCACTAATAGCACCGCTGGCACTGACTATCTTTTGTTGGGTATTGCTAATGAACATCATGGACTTAGTGCCAATTGATTTCTTGCCGTATCCAGCACAGCATTGGCTAGGTATCCCTTACTTGAAAGTGGTTCCTTCTGCTGATGTAAACATCACCATGGCTATGGCACTAGGTGTATTTGCTCTGATGATTTATTACAGCATCAAAGTAAAAGGCCTAGGCGGTTTTGCGAAAGAATTAGCATTACATCCATTTAATCACCCAGTGATGATTCCGTTTAACCTACTAATTGAAGTGGTATCGCTACTAGCTAAGCCTCTTTCACTTGGTATGCGTCTATTCGGTAACATGTTCGCAGGTGAGGTTGTATTTATTCTTATCGCAGCGATGCTACCATGGTATTTACAATGGATGGGTTCACTACCGTGGGCTATTTTCCATATTCTTGTAATTCTGATTCAGTCCTTTGTGTTCATGATGTTGACTATCGTTTATCTGTCAATGGCACACGAAGACAGTGATCATTAATATATAGCTTTTATTTGGGCACAATTAGCCAACAACTATAATTGGAGATAGTAATGGAAACTTTACTGAGCTTTTCTGCAATCGCCGTAGGTATCATCGTCGGTCTTGCTTCTCTTGGTACAGCGATTGGTTTCGCACTTCTAGGTGGTAAATTCCTTGAAGGTGCAGCTCGTCAACCAGAAATGGCTCCTATGCTACAAGTTAAGATGTTCATCATCGCGGGTCTACTGGATGCGGTTCCTATGATCGGTATCGTAATCGCACTTCTATTTACATTCGCGAACCCATTTGTTGGTCAATTAGGTTAATCACGTTTTGCCAGAGGCAAGCTTTTTAGGTTTGCCATTGATTAATACTAAGTCCATATAGAGGGGTAGCTGTTGTGAATATGAACGCAACTCTGCTAGGTCAAGCACTGTCTTTCGCACTATTTGTGTGGTTCTGCATGAAGTATGTATGGCCACCAATCATGCAAGCGATTGAAGAACGTCAGAAGAAAATTGCTGACGGTTTGCAAGCCGCTGAGCGTGCAAAAAAAGACTTAGATCTAGCACAAGCCAACGCTTCCGATTCTTTGAAAGAAGCGAAGCGCACAGCAACAGAGGTCATCGAGCAAGCGAACAAACGCAAAGCTCAAATTCTAGATGAAGCACGTGAGGAAGCTCAGGCAGAACGCCAGAAAATCCTTGCTCAAGCAGAATCAGAAGTTGAAGCTGAACGTAATCGTGCCCGCGATGAGCTGCGCAAACAAGTTGCAACTCTGGCAATTGCTGGTGCTGAGAAGATTCTTGAGCGTTCTATCGATAAAGATGCGCATAAAGATATTCTCGACAACATTACTGCAAAACTTTAAGTCTGGGGGCGCGAATGTCTAATTTGACTACTATTGCTCGCCCCTACGCTAAAGCAGCTTTTGACTTTGCGGTAGAAAAGCAACAACTAACTCAGTGGAGTGAGATGTTAGCTTTCGCTGCCGAAGTTACAAATAACGAGCAAATACATGAACTGTTAACCAGTTCTGCTTCTGCTGAGAAACTTGCAGAAATTTTTATCGCAATTTGTGGCGAACAGTTTGATGAATTTGGCCAAAACCTAATTAAGGTAATGGCTGAGAATGGCCGTTTAAGAGCTATTCCTGATGTTTGTGAGCAATTCATTGCTCTTAAGAAAGAGTATGAGAAGAATGTCGATGTTGAAGTTATTTCAGCAACCGAGCTTTCTGAACAACAACTTTCAGATATCAGTAGCAAACTGGAGCAGCGTCTAGAACGTAAAGTTCAGCTGAATTGCAGTGTAGATGAGACCTTACTTGGTGGGGTCGTAATTCGAGCCGGAGATCTTGTCATCGATAACTCAGCGCGTGGTCGTTTGAACCGCCTGAGCGATGCCTTGCAATCTTGATGGGGATTGGAGCATGCAACTTAATTCCACGGAAATTAGCGATCTAATTAAACAACGTATTGAATCTTTCAACGTTGTTAGTGAAGCTCGCAATGAAGGTACTATCGTGTCGGTAAGCGATGGTATTATCCGTATTCATGGCCTTGCGGACGTGATGCAAGGTGAAATGATTGAATTACCGGGTGGCCGTTATGCACTAGCACTTAACCTTGAGCGTGACTCAGTGGGTGCGGTTGTAATGGGACCTTATGCTGACCTTAAGGAAGGCATGAAAGTTACAGGTACTGGTCGTATTCTTGAAGTACCAGTTGGTCCAGAACTTCTAGGTCGCGTAGTGAACACACTAGGTGAGCCTATTGATGGTAAAGGCCCAATCGAAGCGAAACTTACTTCGCCTGTAGAAGTGATTGCACCAGGTGTAATCGACCGTAAATCGGTAGATCAACCTGTACAAACTGGTTATAAGTCAGTTGACTCAATGATCCCAATCGGTCGTGGTCAGCGTGAGCTTATCATCGGTGACCGTCAGACTGGTAAAACAGCAATGGCGATCGATGCAATCATTAACCAGAAAAACTCTGGTATTTTCTCAATCTACGTAGCAATCGGTCAGAAAGCATCGACTATCGCTAACGTAGTTCGCAAATTGGAAGAGCATGGCGCACTAGCGAACACTATTGTTGTTGTAGCCTCTGCTTCTGAATCTGCTGCGCTGCAATACCTAGCGCCTTATGCAGGTTGTGCGATGGGTGAATACTTCCGTGATCGCGGTGAAGATGCACTAATTGTTTATGATGATCTATCAAAACAAGCGGTTGCTTACCGTCAGATCTCTCTACTACTAAAACGCCCACCAGGCCGTGAAGCTTTCCCAGGTGACGTATTCTACCTCCACTCTCGTCTACTAGAGCGTGCTGCTCGTGTAAACGAAGAGTATGTAGAACGTTTCACTAATGGTGAAGTGAAAGGTAAGACAGGTTCTTTAACTGCACTACCTATCATCGAAACACAAGCTGGTGACGTTTCAGCATTCGTACCGACAAACGTAATCTCGATTACCGACGGTCAGATCTTCCTACAAACTGAGCTATTCAACGCGGGTGTTCGCCCAGCTGTTGACCCAGGTATCTCAGTATCTCGTGTAGGTGGTTCTGCGCAGACGAAAATCATCAAGAAACTATCAGGTGGTATCCGTACAGCACTAGCTGCATACCGCGAACTAGCGGCTTTCGCTCAGTTCTCTTCTGATCTTGATGAAGCGACTAAGCGTCAGTTAGACCACGGTCAAAAAGTTACTGAACTAATGAAGCAGAAACAATATGCTCCAATGTCAGTATTTGACCAAGCACTAACTATCTATGCTGCAGAGCGTGGTTACCTAAATGATGTAGAACTGTCAAAAGTTCTAGATTTTGAGGCGGCTCTACTATCGTATGCTCGCGCTCAGTACGCAGATTTTGCAGCTGAGATCGACAAGACGGGTGCTTACAACGATGAGATCGAAGCTCAGTTGAAGAAACTGACCGACGATTTTAAAGCAACCCAAACTTGGTAATAAGTCGGTGGCAGATTCTGCCACCAACTAATGGAGAGTAACGATGGCCGGCGCAAAAGAGATACGTAATAAAATCGGTAGTGTTAAAAGCACTCAGAAAATTACGAAAGCGATGGAAATGGTAGCAGCTTCAAAAATGCGTCGCTCTCAAGACGCAATGGAAG
Source organism: Vibrio sp. C8 (assembly GCF_054051265.1). NCBI lineage: Bacteria > Pseudomonadati > Pseudomonadota > Gammaproteobacteria > Vibrionales > Vibrionaceae > Vibrio > Vibrio sp. C8. The sequence goes on along the minus strand of NZ_JBPAOE010000012.1, from coordinate 13,142 downwards.
CTTCTCGTCCATACGCTGAAACAATGCGTAAAGTGATCGGTCATGTGGCTAACGCAAACCTAGAGTACCGTCATCCGTACCTAGCAGAGCGTGAAGCTAAACGTGTTGGTTATATCATCGTTTCTACAGATCGTGGCTTGTGTGGCGGCTTGAACATTAACGTGTTCAAAAAGGCTGTAACTGATATGCAAGCTTGGAAAGCAAAAGGTGCTGATATTGAGCTAGCGGTAATTGGCTCAAAAGCAACGGCTTTCTTTAACAACAGTGGCGCAAAAGTCGTCGCTCAGGTTTCTGGTTTAGGTGATGCACCTAGCTTGGAAGACCTGATCGGTTCTGTTGGCGTAATGTTGAAAAAATACGATGAAGGTGAATTGGACCGCTTATATGTTGTTTACAACGAGTTTGTAAACACTATGGTTCAGCAACCAACGATCGATCAATTGCTACCTTTGCCTAAATCGGAAAGCGAAGAGATGCAGCGTCCGCATTCATGGGACTACATCTATGAGCCTGAACCAAAGCCTCTACTGGATACGCTTCTTGTGCGTTACGTAGAATCTCAGGTTTATCAAGGTGTAGTTGAGAACCTTGCTTGTGAGCAAGCGGCTCGAATGATCGCGATGAAGGCTGCAACTGATAACGCAACCAACTTGATTGAAGATTTGGAACTTGTGTACAACAAAGCCCGTCAGGCTGCGATTACACAAGAACTATCAGAAATCGTTTCTGGTGCGGCAGCGGTTTAAGCTTAGGTAAAACAAACAGTTTAGAGGATTAACGATGGCTACAGGTAAGATCGTACAGATCATTGGTGCGGTAGTCGACGTAGAGTTCCCACAGAGCGAAGTACCTAGTGTTTACGATGCTCTGAATGTTGTGGATTCTAAAGAGCGTCTAGTTCTTGAGGTTCAACAGCAGCTTGGCGGTGGCGTTATTCGCGCAATCGTTATGGGTAGCTCTGATGGTTTACGTCGCGGTTTGGTAGTTGAAAACACTGGCGCTCCAATCTCAGTACCAGTAGGTACTAAGACACTAGGTCGTATCATGAACGTGCTTGGTGATGCGATTGATGAGCGTGGTGAAATCGGTGCGGAAGAGCTTTACTCTATCCACCGTGCAGCGCCAAGCTACGAAGAGCAATCAAACGAGACAGCTCTTCTAGAAACAGGTGTAAAAGTAATCGACTTGATTTGTCCATTCGCTAAGGGTGGTAAAATCGGTCTATTCGGTGGTGCAGGTGTAGGTAAGACCGTTAACATGATGGAACTTATCAATAACATCGCACTACAACACTCTGGTCTATCAGTATTCGCGGGTGTTGGTGAACGTACTCGTGAAGGTAACGACTTCTACTACGAGATGCAGGAAGCGGGTGTTGTAAACATCGCTGAACCTGAAAAATCTAAAGTAGCAATGGTTTACGGACAGATGAACGAGCCACCAGGTAACCGTCTACGTGTTGCACTGACAGGCCTAACAATGGCTGAGCGCTTCCGTGATGAAGGCCGTGACGTATTGCTGTTTATCGATAACATCTATCGTTACACACTTGCAGGTACTGAGGTTTCAGCACTACTAGGTCGTATGCCTTCTGCGGTAGGTTACCAGCCTACACTTGCTGAAGAAATGGGTGTTCTTCAAGAACGTATCACATCAACTCGTCAAGGTTCTATCACGTCTGTACAGGCGGTATACGTACCTGCGGATGACTTGACTGACCCATCTCCAGCAACAACGTTCGCGCACTTGGATGCAACCGTTGTACTTAACCGTAACATCGCAGCTATGGGTCTATACCCAGCGATCGACCCACTAGATTCGACTTCTCGTCAGCTAGATCCATTGGTTGTTGGTCAAGAGCACTATGATGTTGCGCGTGGTGTTCAGCAAACGCTTCAGCGTTACAAAGAGCTAAAAGACATCATTGCGATCCTAGGTATGGACGAGCTTTCTGAATCAGATAAGCAAGTTGTATCTCGTGCACGTAAGATTGAGCGTTTCCTTACTCAGCCTTACCACGTAGCGGAAGTATTTACTGGTGACCCTGGTGTATACGTTTCTCTTAAAGAAACACTACGTGGCTTTAAAGGTCTACTAGCTGGTGACTACGACGACATTCCAGAGCAAGCGTTTATGTACTGCGGTACTATCGACGAAGCTATCGAGAATGCGAAGAAGCTATAAGGCTAACTAGGAGGCGATATGGCAGCAATAACCTTTCATCTAGACGTTGTAAGCGCAGAGAAGAAAATTTTCTCAGGTCGTGTTGAAACGTTTCAGGTGACCGGTAGCGAAGGTGAACTTGGTATTTTCCATGGTCACACACCGCTGCTGACCGCTATTAAGCCTGGTATGGTGCGTATAGTGAAACAACACGGCCACGAAGAAATTATTTATGTTTCTGGTGGCATTGTTGAAGTTCAACCTGGTACAGCGACTGTACTGGCTGACACAGCAATTCGTGGTGAAGATCTAGATACAGCCAAGGCTCAAGAAGCCAAACGTCGCGCTGAAGAGAAAATTCAGAATCAGCATGGCGATATGGACTTCGCGCAAGCGGCCAGTGAACTGGCTAAAGCCATTGCTCAGTTACGAGTAATTGAGCTGACTAAGAAACGTCGTTAATTTTATTAACTCGTTTCATGAAAAGGCGACCATTGGTCGCCTTTTTTGCTTTATTTTTGACAGAAATTAACGACAAAGAATTAACACCCTCCCCGTAAGCCGCTAAAATGCCCTCAGTCGTTACCTCAACAAATAGGTTTAACATGAAATTTAGCGCTGTAATTTTGGCCGCGGGTAAAGGTACTCGCATGAATTCCAACAAGCCAAAAGTTCTTCACACCCTTGCTGGTAAGCCAATGGTCAAGCACGTGATCGATACGTGCAATAGCTTAGGCGCACAGAATATCCACTTGGTTTATGGCCACGGTGGCGATCAAATGCAACATGCGCTTGCTGAAGAAAACGTTAATTGGGTGCTGCAAGCGGAGCAACTGGGTACTGGTCATGCGGTTGATCAAGCATCAGCGCAATTTCAGGATGATGAGAAGATCCTCGTTTTATATGGTGATGTTCCATTGATCTCTGAGGAAACCCTCGAAAGTTTGTTAGATGCTCAACCAAACGATGGTATTGCTTTATTAACCGTAGTGCTTAAAAACCCGATGGGCTACGGACGTATCGTGCGTAAGAATGGTCCTGTAGTGGCTATCGTTGAACAGAAAGACGCAACCGAAGAGCAAAAGCTGATCAAAGAGATTAATACTGGTGTGATGGTTGCGACTGGTCGTGACTTAAAACGCTGGTTGTCTGGTTTGAACAACAACAATGCTCAGGGCGAATACTACCTGACAGACGTTATTGCTGCTGCGCATGAAGAAGGCCGGGCGGTTGAAGCTGTACATCCAGTGAACTCAATTGAAGTTGAAGGTGTCAATGACCGTATTCAACTGGCTCGTTTGGAACGAGCATTCCAAGCTCGTCAAGCAAACAAATTGTTGGAACAAGGCGTAATGTTACGCGACCCAGCTCGTTTTGATCTACGTGGTGAGTTGCAATGCGGTATGGACGTTGAAATTGATGTGAACGTTATTATCGAAGGTACGGTTTCTATCGGTGATAACGTGGTTATCGGTGCGGGTTGTATCCTGAAAGACTGTGAAATCGATGACAATACCGTTATTCGTCCATACAGCGTGATCGAAGGCGCGAGTGTGGGTGAAGACTGTACTGTGGGTCCATTTACTCGTCTTCGTCCAGGGGCTGACTTACGTAATGATGCTCATGTTGGTAACTTCGTGGAAGTTAAGAACGCTCGTATCGGTGAAGGTTCTAAAGCCAACCACTTAACTTATATTGGTGATGCCGAAATTGGTCAGCGTGTAAACGTAGGTGCAGGTGTGATTACTTGTAACTATGACGGTGTGAACAAGCACAAAACCATTATTGGTGATGATGTGTTTGTCGGCTCTGACTGCCAGCTGGTGGCTCCTGTTACTATCGCAAACGGTGCAACAATCGGTGCTGGCACGACATTAACGAAAGATGTCGCAGAAGGTGAGTTAGTAATCACTCGCGCTAAAGAGAAGAAAATTTCTGGCTGGCAACGCCCAGTTAAGAAAAAGTAATCTAAGTGCTCTGTTATAAAATAGCCCCCAATTATGGGGGCTATTTTTTTACGGATTATTCATCACTGACAACTCGTGAATTATCTGGTGTTGTGAAATGTTGTGATAGCTGTTTATTGGAAACAACGAATCCGAACCACAATCCTGCCGTACAAATAATTATTGCGATGCCTATGACTATTTGCGCTTGGCTTGCCATAGAGGCAACCAGAGCACTAGAAAGGCTGCTGATACAGATTTGTAGACTGTTTTGTAACCCTGCAGCTGTTGCCGGTGCTCGCTTGGCATTGGCTAAGGCTCGATTAACCACTATTGGGTACAAAGCACCATTGGCAACAGCGATCAAACAGAATGGAGTCAGAATTGGCCAAATGGATTCTAACTGCCATTGTGATGCGATAAAAATCAGCAATGACGCGACACTGAATAAGCCGATCAAATGACGCAGTACTTTCTCATCGCCAAATTTTTTCACTGCTACCTTGCCTAAATAACCTCCTAGCATGAAGGCAACCGTTTGTGGGATGAAGCTTAAGCCGATATCTTTCGTGCTATAGCCTAACTGAGCCATGATTTCCGGCATACCTGTTAGGTAAGCGAAGAAGGCCGCTGATGCCGTAGCGTATATCAGCACATTGCCAAGATAAGCTTTTGAAGCAAGCAGTGCTTTTATATCAGCGGCTATGCTGGTCTGTTTTATCTCCGCCTTTTTATTATCTTGTGCCATTGTGGCTGTAATCAGTGCTAGGCCGATGACAGTGAGCGCAACGAAGATACTCGACCAGCCAAAGCTTTCTGCTAGCAATACTCCTAGTTGAGGAGCTAGGGCAGGAGAGAGCGCGACTAACGGCATAATCGTGGCAAAAATCTGTTGGCTTTGGCTTGAATATCGCTGAATAACCATGGCTTGCCAGATTACTGCTGGAGCACAGACACCGATCGCTTGGATAAAGCGCAGAGTCAACAGTTGCCAAACCTGATCGGCGAATGCTAGCCCTAAGGATGCGATGGTGAAAAGTACTAAGCCTGCCGCAAGCGTATTACGATGGCCAAATTTATCTGAGGCAAGACCCCATATCAATTGACCGATCGCCATCCCAACCAAAAATATAGTCAGAGACAAGGCTATTTGTTCGGGTCCTGTCGCAAAGTCGATTTCCATCGCTTTAAAGGCCGGTAAGTACATATCGGTAGCGATAAAGCCGAGCATAGACAGAGTCGCAAGATAGAAGAGTTGTAATTTTGATATTTTCATTTTAACCAATCAAATATTTTAATTAATGTTCCGTGAATACAAATTGGCGCCAACCCCTATTTATTTACCGTGCTATTCTATTTTTCGTTGTTAGGAAAATAAAACGATAAAATTGTTGGTTATCGTTCAAAAAATTTGAAAGGTATATGTGTGTACTCTAAATCTTCGTTGGAAATGTTGGACGCGGTAGCCCGATTAGGCAGTTTTACAGCCGCGGCAGAGTTGTTGCACAAAGTTCCTTCAGCCATCAGCTACGGTGTTCGGCAAGTGGAACAAGAACTTGATGTGGTTCTCTTTCGCCGTTTACCTCGTAAAGTAGAACTGACTCCGGCTGGTGAACTATTTATTGCTCAAGCCCGTTTGCTCTTGAGGCAAATGGAGGAGATCAATGCGCAAACTCGCCGAGCCGCTCATGGTTGGCAATCTACACTAAAGCTGACTTTAGATAATGTGGTGAAACTCGATAAGCTTAAATCGCTGGTGGAAGATTTTTATCAACAGTTTGAGTTTGCAGAGCTACAAATCAACATGGAAGTATTTAACGGTTCATGGGAAGCGATAGCTCAAGAGCGTGCGGATATTGTGATTGGTGCTACCTCGGCAGTTCCTGTTGGTGGAGACTTCGAAGTACGAGATATGGGCGAGTTGCAATGGACATTTGTGATGTCACCTCATCATCCGTGCGCACAACAGCAAGATTTGAGTGAAGCCTTTGTGAGTCAGTTTCCAGCGATTTGTCTTGATGATACCTCCAGTGTTTTACCTAAAAGACATACGGGACATTATCCTCAACAGCGTCGATTATTATTGCCCAACTGGTATTGCGCGATAGAGTGCCTGAAAAAGGGAATTGGTGTGGGCTATATGCCACGTCATATTGCACTGCCATTGATCGAACAAGGCTTGTTAGTAGAAAAAACATTACCCGATCAACAACCATTAAGTCAGTGCTGCCTCGTATGGCGTAAAGATGATAATCACCGTTTAATTGAGTGGATGGTGAATTATTTAGGTTCGAGCGAACAACTTCATAGAGACTGGCTAAAAGCGGATTAAGAATAATGCCAGCGTGGGCTGGCATTATTGTTTGGCTTTAAAACCACCAGTAATGCTGGTGGCCTTTTATTTTTAACTAAGTTACGAGCGTTCGAAAATGTTACGGACGTTCGAAAATCGTCGCAATACCTTGGCCTAAACCAATACACATGGTTGCCAAGCCGTATTTTGCTTGTTTTGCTTCCATAAGGTTTATCAACGTCGTTGAGATCCGTGTTCCTGAACAACCTAATGGGTGGCCTAATGCAATAGCACCACCATTGAGGTTTACTTTGTCATCCATCTTATCCAATAAACCTAAGTCTTTTGCACAAGGTAGAGACTGAGCAGCAAACGCTTCGTTCAGTTCAATCACATCAATATCTTCCATTGATAGACCAGCGCGTTTCAGTGCTTTGTGAGTAGCAGGAACAGGTCCATAACCCATGATAGAAGGATCGCAGCCAGCAATCGCCATCGATTTTACTTTGGCACGGATAGTAAGTCCTAACTCCAGCGCTTTTGCTTCACTCATGATCAGCATTGCAGAAGCACCGTCAGACAGAGCAGAAGAAGAACCCGCAGTTACCGTACCATTGACTGGGTCAAAGGCTGGTCGAAGAGCAGATAAGCCTTCAACAGTGGTTTCTGGGCGGATCACTTCGTCGTAATCAAGAGTGAACAGAGTGCCGTCTTCCGCATGAGCCTCTGTTGGAAGAATTTCATTTTTGAATCTTCCTTCAACAGTTGCAGCGTACGCTCTTTGGTGTGAACGTGCGGCAAACGCATCTTGTTGTTCACGGCTAATACCGTGTACTTTGCCCAGCATTTCAGCGGTTAAACCCATCATGCCTGCTGCCTTTGCAACGTTCTTTGATAAACCTGGGTGGAAATCCACACCATGGTTCATCGGTACGTGTCCCATGTGCTCAACACCACCTACTAGGCAGATCTCTGCATCACCAACCATGATTGAACGAGTGGCATCGTGAAGAGCCTGCATAGAAGAACCACAGAGACGGTTAACTGTAACAGCACCAATTTCAATTGGCAGGCCTGCCAGTAGCGCTGCGTTACGCGCAACGTTGAAGCCTTGCTCTAAGGTTTGTTGCACACAGCCCCAGTAGATATCTTCAATGTCGTGTGGGTTTACTTGTGGGTTTCTAGCCAGAATCCCTTTCATCAAATGAGCTGACAGATCTTCCGCTCTCTGATGGCGAAACGCCCCGCCTTTGGAACGTCCCATAGGGGTACGAAGGCAATCAACAATCACTACATTATTCATTTTGTTATTCCTTTTCCAAAGTGATTTGCTTTGAGACGGTTTGGTGTGAGCCAGCCTGTTGTGAACCGTAGAAGGTTTCACCTTTCTCAGCCATATCTATCAGGCGTTGAGGTACTTGATAAACCGCACCTAAATGCTGATGTTTTTTCGCCATTTCTAGATAAGTACTTAGACCAATACTATCTAGGTAACGGAACACACCACCACGGAATGGAGGGAAACCTAAGCCATAAACTAGAGCCATATCAGCTTCCTGAGGCGAAGCAATGATGTTCTCTTCTAAACAAAGCACTACTTCATTGATCATAGGAATCATCATGCGTTCAATAATGGTTTGGTCATCAAACTCGGCAGAAGCACCACACACGGTTTGAAGCAGTGTAAGAACACTGTTATCAAAGGCTTTCTTAGGCTTACCTTTTTTATCGACTGTGTACTGGTAGAAACCACTACCATTTTTCTGACCGTATTTCTGAGCTTCAAACAGGGCGCTGATCGCGTCAGGACCTTCTTTAGCCATACGAGTAGGGAAGCCTTGCGCCATCACTTCTTGTGCATGGTGAGCGGTATCTATACCTACCACATCCAACAAGTAGGCAGGGCCCATAGGCCAACCGAATTGACGTTCCATCACTTTATCGATGTGAGTGAAATCACCGCCATCACGCATCAACAAGCTAAAGCCTGCAAAGTATGGGAACAAAACACGGTTTACGAAGAATCCGGGGCAGTCATTAACCACGATTGGCGATTTGCCCATTTTCGCAGCGTAAGCGACAACACGATTGATGGTGTCTTCAGAAGTCTGTTCACCACGGATAATTTCAACCAGCGGCATACGGTGTACTGGGTTGAAGAAGTGCATACCACAGAAATTTTCTGGGCGCTTAAGCGATTTCGCCAGTAAGTTAATTGGAATAGTCGAGGTATTTGACGTGATGACGGTGTCTGCTGAAACTTGTTGTTCTACTTCGCTCAGAACGGCCGCTTTCACTTTTGGGTTCTCAACCACTGCTTCCACAATAACGTCGGATTGCTCTATACCTGCATAATGTAACGTTGGTGAAATAGAAGCGATCACAGAAGCCATCTTAAAGCCGTCGATCTTGCCACGCTCAAGTTGTTTATTTAGCAACTTAGACGCTTCCGTCATTCCTAAATCAAGAGACGACTGAGCGATGTCTTTCATGGTTACCGGAACGCCTTTTGACGCGGATTGGTAAGCGATACCACCACCCATGATACCTGCGCCTAAAACAGCTGCACGCTGAGTATCTTTCGATGCAGATTTCGCAGATTTTTTTGCCAGCCCTTTAATGTATTGGTCATTCAGGAAGATACCTACAAGCGCTTGCGCCTCTTGAGATTTCGCTAGGGTGATAAAGTGTTTACGCTCAATATCCAAAGCGGCATCGCGCTCGCAGTTTGCTGCTTGTTCGATAGTTTTTACGGCGGTCATTGGCGCTGGGTAGTGAGTACCCGCTACCTGAGCGACTAAGCCTTTCGCCATGGTAAAGCTCATCATCGCTTCAATCTTACTTAATGTCAGCGCTGAGGTTTTTTGCTTACGCCTCGCTTGCCAGTCAATCTTCTCATTCATGGCTTGGGTTAGCGTCGCGATAGCAGATTCTTCGAGCTTGTCGCTTTCAACAATGGCATCGAGTAAGCCCAGTTTTAGTGCTTCGTCAGCTTTACAGGCTTTACCTTGAGTGATGATTTCCATCGCGCTGTCTGCGCCGATGATTCTTGGCAGGCGAACCGTGCCACCAAAGCCGGGCATAATACCAAGTTTGGTTTCTGGCAAACCGATGCTGGTGGTTTTATCACCAATGCGGAAGTCGGTAGCAAGTACACACTCACATCCGCCGCCAAGAGTGAAACCTCTTAGCGCAGAGAGTGTTGGTACCGGTAAATCTTCCAGCTTGTTAAATATGCTGTTTGCAAAAACGAGCCACGTATTTAGCTCTGCTTCTGGTTTTGCAAATAGTCCTAAAAACTCAGTAATGTCGGCACCGACAATAAATGAGTCTTTATCCGTTGTGAGCACAACACCTTTTAAACCTTGATGGGTTTGGAGAGCATCAAGAGCTTCGTTTAGAGAATTAAGAGTGCTGAGGTCGAGCTTGTTTACAGAGTTCGGTGAGCAGAAGCTTATCTCTGCAATACCGTTCTCTAATTCCTTTACCTGTAGGGTTTCGGCTTGGTAAATCATTGTCTATCTCCTTGACATACAACCGAAGGATTGTGTGTGAGAGTTTTTGTTGTATTTAGTTTCTGGTGTGACCAGTAGTTTCAGTTTGAACGGCAGAATGTTTAATTTCAATACATTTTTTAAACAAGTGTTTAACATTGTGTGCTGATACCAATCCTGAGCACATTTTTAGGGCTCGTGATACACTTGGCCGTCTTTATGCTTTTGTGAAAAATATGAACGTTCGACCCTATTTAATCCCTAATGAGCCAGTTATCTTCGAAGAAGAGATAAAAAAGAGCCTGTTTATTACTTATCTTGCTCATACGCCTAGTAGTGATGCTGCCAAAGCGTTTGTGGAGCAAATAAAACAAAAACATCCTGATGCTAGACATAACTGTTGGGGATTTGCTGCAGGTAGGCCTGAGGATTCGATGCTTTGGGGATTTAGTGATGACGGCGAGCCGTCAGGAACAGCGGGTAAGCCGATATTGGCTCAATTATCTGGTTCTGGTGTTGGTGAAATAACAGCTGTTGTCACGCGTTACTATGGCGGTATTCGTCTTGGAACCGGTGGTTTAGTTAAGGCGTACGGTGGTGGTGTGCAACAAGCACTTAAGCTGCTTCAAACTATTGAGAAAAAAATCACCACAAATTTGCACCTAAGTTTAGACTACGGCCTAGTTCCGCTAGCTCAGTCTATTATTAAGCAGTTCGATGGGACAGAAGTTGACGCTCAATACGGTTCAAACGTGGAATTGGATGTGGAGCTGGAAGTTCTTCATGTTGAAGATTTCACCCAAACTATCATTAATCGAAGCGGTGCAAAAATCATTGTCACCGATTTAAACAATATATAGGAACTAAGAAGCCCGGCTTCATTTTGTCTATCAATGCAATTTCGTTCAATTATCCGGATTGTCGGGCTGTTGCTCGCGATATTCAGCTTTACAATGCTAGCTCCAGCGCTGGTCGCTTTGATCTATCGTGATGGTGCGGGTGTACCATTTGTCACTACTTTCTTTGCATTGCTGTTCTTTGGCGCGGTACTTTGGTTTCCTAACCGCCATTATCGACACGAACTAAAATCCCGAGACGGTTTTCTTATTGTTGTCCTTTTTTGGACGGTAATCGGTAGCGCTGGGGCGATGCCTTTTTTGCTGTCAGATAACCCAAACCTTTCAGTCACTAATGCTTTTTTTGAATCATTCTCTGCATTAACCACCACGGGGGCGACAGTCATAGTTGGCCTTGATGAGTTACCGAAGGCGATTCTATTTTATCGTCAGTTTCTACAGTGGTTTGGTGGTATGGGTATCATCGTATTAGCTGTTGCTATCCTACCGGTACTGGGTATCGGTGGTATGCAGTTGTATCGAGCTGAAGTTCCCGGTCCTGTGAAAGACACGAAAGTAACGCCTCGTATTGCAGAGACAGCAAAAGCGTTGTGGTATATCTATCTTAGTTTAACCATTCTATGTGCTACATCGTTCTGGTTGGCTGGCATGACGGTTTTTGATGCGATCTGCCACAGCTTTTCAACTATCGCTATCGGTGGATTCTCAACCCATGACGCGAGTATGGGATATTTTGACAGCTATGCGATTAACTTGATTACGGTGGTATTTCTCTTAATCTCTGCGTGTAACTACACCTTGCATTATGCTGTTTGGGCAACGGGTGGTGTGCATCCCAAATATTATTGGCGTGACCCTGAGTTTCGAGCGTTCGTTGCAATACAAGTTATTCTATTTGCGGTCTGTTTCTTAATGCTATTGCAGCACCATACCTATGACTCTCTTTATGATGCGTTTGATCAGGCGATATTCCAAACGGTATCAATATCGACAACGGCCGGATTTACCACAACAGGATTCTCAGAATGGCCTCTATTCTTACCTGTGCTTTTACTGTTCTCGTCTTTTATTGGTGGCTGCGCGGGCTCAACCGGTGGCGGTATGAAAGTCATTCGCGTGTTATTGCTTACATTGCAAGGTGCTCGTGAAATGAAACGTTTAGTGCATCCGAGAGCAATCTACCCGATTAAACTGGGGGACAGTGCGTTATCACAACGTGTTGTCGATGCGGTATGGGGATTCTTCTCTGCTTATGCATTAGTGTTTGTGGTTTGTATGCTTGCAGTGATTGCGACAGGAATGGATGAACTTAGTGCGTTCTCAGCTGTTGCTGCTACTTTAAACAATCTAGGTCCTGGGCTCGGAGAGGTTTCTGTCCACTTTGCTGATATTAATGATAGTGCCAAGTGGGTGCTTATTGTCTCCATGTTGTTCGGTCGTCTAGAGATATTTACTTTATTAATTTTGTTAACGCCTACGTTTTGGCGTAGCTAGGGTTACAAAGCAGGGATATAGCGTGAAAGCACTTCTTTTATATTCGACCCGCGAAGGGCAGACAAAAAAAATCATGCACCACATTGCGCAGCAGTTGCAAGGTTATGAATGTCAGTTTGTTGACCTGCATGAGTGCCAGACAATGGACTTAACACAATATGACAAAGTTTTGATTGGTGCATCTATCCGCTATGGAAAATTAAATGCGAAGTTGTATCAATTCATCGATGCTCACATAAAACAGTTAGGACAAGTAAAGGCAGCCTTTTATTGTGTCAATCTCACTGCTCGTAAAGTGGAACAGGGTAAAGATACTCCTGAAGGAAGCGTTTATATAAAAACGTTTTTAAAAAAATCGCCTTGGCAACCTTCATTGATAGGTGTGTTTGCGGGAGCGCTTTATTACCCACGTTACCGCCCAATAGATAGAATGATGATTCGTTTCATTATGAAGCTGACTGGTGGTGAAACGGATACAAGTAAAGAAGTTGAATACACAGACTGGGAAAAAGTGTCTTTATTCGCCCAAAAGTTTGAACAATTGTAAAGAAAACAGACAAAAAAGAGCCTTGCTGGCTCTTTTTTGTTCGAACGATAAAAAACTTCAAAATCTTTGCTAAAAAACTATTGCCAATTCTGGTCATCTCCCTATAATGCCGCCTCGCTGACACGGGAACAGTTCTTAAGAAATGTAACCAGTTAGCTGGTTTATTAACTAGCATCAATTAACGATGAAAAAGTTTAAAAAAAGTGTTTGACACTTAAACTTAACTAGCTAAAATAGCCGTCCGTTTTGAGAGGAATGCCTTTTAGAACGTAGCTCTTTAACAATTTAAACCTATCAATCTGTGTGGGCACTCGTTGATGAAAATCAAAGTTAAGTCTTCTCTCTTGT